>JBCCRF010000293.1:0-1639 GCA_039208305.1 Pseudomonadota bacterium | reverse complement strand
TCTCCAGTTCCGGGTCCGTCGCCAGGACCAGCCGAGCGTCATCGCGAGCAAGTTCCAGCAGATCGCCGTGGTGCTCCATCTGCGCGATCTGGAAACCCGGTGTGCCAGACTGGCGGGTGCCCAGGATTTCGCCCTCACCGCGCAGCTTCAGGTCTTCTTCCGCTATGCGGAACCCATCCTCGCTTTCCCGCATGATCTTCAACCGTGCTGTGGAAACCTCGCCGAGCGGTGCCTTGTAGAGCAGCAAACAGGTGGATGGCTTGTCGCCACGCCCCACGCGCCCGCGCAACTGGTGCAACTGCGCCAGCCCGAAGCGTTCGGCGTGCTCGATCACCATTATCGTCGCGTCCGGCACATCGACGCCCACTTCGATCACAGTCGTCGCCACAAGCACCCGTGTGCGTCCGTTCTTGAAGTCCGCCATCGCGGCGTCTTTCTCGGCAGCCTTCATACGGCCGTGGACGAGCCCGACATTGTCGCCCATCAGCGCCTTCAACGAGTCGTAGCGGGCCTGTGCGGAGGTAACGGGTAGCTCGTCATTGTCCTCCACCAACGGGCAGAGCCAGTAGATCTTGTCGCCGCGCGCCACCGCTTCGCGGACGCGCTGAACCAGCTGGTCCAACCGCTCCATGGGAAGCGCATTGGTTTGGATCGGCCGGCGGTGCGCCGGTTTTTCGTCCAGCTTCGAGACGTCCATATCACCGAAGAAGGTCAGCACCAGAGTCCGCGGAATGGGCGTTGCGGTCATCACCAAAATATCGGCACCGGCGCCCTTTGCGGCCAAGGCCAAACGTTGATGTACGCCGAACCGGTGCTGCTCGTCCACGATGCCAAGCGCCAGGTTCTTGAACGCTACAGGCGCTTGAAACAGCGCGTGGGTGCCGACCAAGAGGTCAATACGGCCATCGGCCAACCGCTCCAGAATGGCCTCACGCGTTTTGCCTTTTTCGCGGCCAGTCAGGATAGCGATCTCGATGCCCGCAGCCTCTGCAAGCGGCGTGATCGTTGCCAGATGTTGCCGTGCCAAGATTTCCGTCGGTGCCATGATCGCGGCCTGCCCACCGGCCTCGATTGCCGCGCAACAGGACAGCAGCGCGACGATGGTCTTGCCTGAACCGACATCCCCCTGGAGCATACGTAACATCCGCTCCGGCTGCGCCATGTCTGCCAGAATTTCGCTCACCGAGCGCTCCTGCGCGCCAGTTAACGGGTAGGGGAACGCCTTGCGCACAGCGCTCTGCAAACGACCATCACCCACCCAGGCCGTGCCTGCGCTGCGCTTCATGCGGCTGCGGACCAGCGCCAGTGCCATTTGTCCGGCCAACAATTCATCATAGGCGAGCCGGTGCCATGCCTTGCCGTGAACGGAGAGGTCCAACTCGCTTTGCGGGTGGTGAATGCGGTCCAGAGCCTCAGATATGGAAGGCCATTCTTCCTTGGTGAGGATAGACGGCTCCGCCCATTCCGGCAGATCCGGCATTTTGCCAAGCGAAGCCTGCACGGCCTTCGCCATCACCTTTAGCGACACCCCCGCCGTCAACGGATAGACGGGCTCCACAAGCGGCAGATCATCCAGATTGTCAGGCGACACCACATGATCGGGATGCACCATGTTAGGCCGGCCGTTGAACCACTCCAC
>JBCCRF010000292.1:0-1945 GCA_039208305.1 Pseudomonadota bacterium | reverse complement strand
GGCGAGTATCCGGCTTGTCGTTGCAGCTCGATATAGAGGCGGTCACCGAAAGCCTTCTGCAGGCTCTGCAGCCGCGCCAGCGCTTCTGCGGGATGGTCATCTGCGATCATGCCATCGATGGGGCCGTCTGGTCCGCCGGTCAGCACGATCAAGCCGTCATTGTGCTCAATCAACTGCGCGAGCGTGATGTGGGCCCGCGATTCTACCGCGCCTTCCAGATAGGCGAGGCTGACGAGGCGGATCAGGTTCTGGTAGCCATCTTCGTTTGACGCCAGAAGGACCAGCGTTGGGAAGGCCACCATCGCCTGCTGGGTGCCACCGCTGCGTGAACCTTCACTCTGGTCATCGAAATCGATCTCCAGCGTGCAGCCTATGATGGGTTGTAGACCTTCCTTTGCAGCCTTGCTGGAGAATTCCAGTGCGCCGAAAAGATTGCTGCGGTCGGTGATCGCAAGCGCCGGTTGGCCGTCGGTCGTTGCAAGACCCATCAGCTTTGCCAGCGGCACAGCGCCTTCCAGCAGCGAATATGCTGAATGTGTGTGCAAATGAACGAACGGGCGTGCCGGTGCGGGCTGCGGCTCCTCTCTCAACGCGGCGGTCATTTCATCGCGGGTGGCCATGCGGACAGAGACTCAGCAAACTCAGAAGGTGTGCGGTCATAATGGGCGTTGCAGAGTGATGGCTCAACCGTATGGCTGACGCACCTGTGCGAAACCTGTTAGCGCGGTACGATCTGCAGATCGCTGATCGTAACCGTGCGGTCCATACGTGCAGCCAATTCGTGGTTGTGCGTGGCGATAAGCGCGGCAAGGCCTGTCGAGCGAACCAGTTCTGTCAGCGCACCGAAAACAAGATCGGAAGTCGACGGATCAAGGTTGCCGGTCGGTTCATCGGCCAAAAGCAGGCGTGGTTGGTTAGCGACAGCGCGCGCAATGGCAACGCGTTGCTGTTCGCCACCGGAGAGCTCCGACGGTC
This sequence comes from Pseudomonadota bacterium, assembly GCA_039208305.1. Taxonomy (GTDB): domain Bacteria; phylum Pseudomonadota; class Alphaproteobacteria; order Rhizobiales; family Rhizobiaceae; genus Pseudahrensia. Next base: position 970 of record JBCCRF010000292.1, on the reverse strand, counting down.
GATGCGTCGCGCGCGGTTCCATATTCAGCATCTCAAGCAGTGCATCAGCGCGGTCTCTCGCATCAGCCTTACCCGCCCCGGCAATCTGCAGCGGCAGTGTTATGTTCTCGCGCGCATCCAGTTCCGGCAGCAAATGGTGGAACTGATAAATGAACCCGATGCGCGTACGTCGCATCGCCGTGCGCTCCGCGTCGCTCAAGCTGCCGCATTCCTGCCCGCCGATTTGTAGCGACCCGGCATCAGGCTTTTCCAAAAGGCCAGCAAGGTGAAGCAGCGTGGATTTACCCGCTCCGGATGGCGCAACCAGCGCAACCAGCTCTCCGGCTTGGATCGAAAGCTCGGCATTGTCCAAAACGGTAAGCGCGTGCTCGCCTGAGCCATAGGTGCGGCGGATACCGCTCATCTGAAAAACGGCATCACTCATAGCGAAGCGCTTCGACAGGATCGAGACGGGCGGCACGCCACGCCGGGAAAAGGGTCGCCAACAAAGAAAGGCCAAGCGCCATAAAGACCACCATCAGCGTTTCGCCCATGTCCAACCGCGCAGGAATTTCTGACAGGAATCGCACCGTGGGGTCCCAAACGCTGGTGCCGAGCAACGAAGAAAGCCCCTCGCCCAGCGCGTTGATGTTCTGGCTGAACAAGACACCCAACCCGAACCCCGCGATGGTTCCGAACACCCCGATCGATGCTCCGGTGATCAGGAATATCCGCATCACCGCACCACGGGTGGCGCCCATGGTCCGCAGGATCGCGATATCGCTGCCCTTCTCCTTCACCAGCATGAACAGGCCGGACACAATGTTCAGCGCTGCAATCAGCAAAATTAGCGTCAGAATCAGGAACATAACGTTGCGCTCCACTTCGAGCGCGGAAAAGAAGCTGGCATTTCGTTGCCGCCAGTCGGATACCGAGATCGGTCTGCCCGCCCCCGTCTCCACAGGCTCACGCATACGATCGACATTGTCCG
>JBCCRF010000291.1:0-1973 GCA_039208305.1 Pseudomonadota bacterium | reverse complement strand
ATTGTCGAACGCATCGAGCGTTTGGAAGAGGAAAAGAAGGCCATCGCCGACGATATTCGCGATGTCTATGCCGAAGCGAAGGGTAATGGTTTCGACGTGAAGACCCTGCGTAAAGTAGTGTCGCTGCGCAAAATCGAGCCGACAGAGCGTGAAGAGCAGGACATGATGCTCGACACCTATATGGTGGCACTGGGCATGGCGCCCGACACGTCCGGCGATGGGCCGGATATGAGCTAGGCGCTTACTCGCCGATCGCAACACCTTCACGGCGCGGGTCCGCGCCGCCCAGTAAGCCATCCGATGTGATGACGATGCCGTGCAAACCGGAGGTCAGCGCGCGCGCTTCCGTCTCGTAGCCGATGGCTTCAAGCGGCCCTTTCAAAGCTTCAGTAGCCGTACCCTGTTCGAGGTCGTAGCGTCCGAAACGGTTGACGAGATGCGGGCTGGAAATCGCCTGCTGCACATTCATGTTACAATCGATCATCGCGATCAGCGTTTTTGCCACATAGCCGATGATACGGCTGCCGCCCGGTGAGCCGATGGCGATAACGGGCTTGCCGTCCTGCATCACGATGGTCGGCGCCATGGAAGAGCGGGGCCGCTTGCCAGGCTCTACGCGGTTCGCGATGGGCTTACCGTCTTTCATGTCTCTGAAAGAAAAGTCCGTCAGCTCGTTATTCAGCAGAAAGCCGTTGGTCATCAGCCGCGAACCGAACCCGTTTTCGATAGTCGACGTCATCGACACGACGTTGCCTGCAGAATCAACGATGGAAAAGTGCGTGGTGGACGGCAGTTCAAGCGACTCATCCGGTGCCAGCAGGCTTGCTTCGTCCCATTCCGGTTCGCCCGGTTCCACGCCTTCCAGCGCATCATCGCGGAAGAGCAGCTCCGCGCGCTCGGCCAGATACTCCTTCTTGAGCAGGCCCTTGGTGGGCATTTTCACAAAGTCGGAATCGGCCATGTAGAGCCCACGGTCGGCGAAGGCGAGCCGCGAAGCATCGCCGATCAACCGCCATGCCTGCGGCGACTGCGGGCCAAGCGAGGCAACGTCGATGGGCTCCACCAGTTTCAAGATCTGCCCCACCGTCAATGCGCCGGAGGAGGGCGGCCCCATTCCGCAGACATCATGATCGCGATAGGTGACGCAGACCGGCTTGCGTTCCTTCACCTGATAGTTAGCCAAATCCGACAGCGCCATTTTACCCGGGTTGGCCGCAAAACCCTGAACGGTATCGATGATGCCTTGCGCGATAGGACCTTCATAGAATCCGGCACGCCCCTTGGCTGCCAGCGCGTCCAATACGTCGGCGTAGCTTGGATTCTTGAGTAGCACTCCTTCCTGCAGCGGTTGACCATCAGGGAGGAAATACGCGCGGGTGGGCCCGTGTTGGCTCAGCGCTTCCTGCCCGCCCGCGACAAGGCCTGCCAGCCGTGGAGAGACTGCAAAGCCTGTTCGCGCCAGTGAGGAGGCGGGTTTGAGGAGATCGGCAAAGGGCGTCTTACCCCAGCGTGCGTGCATGTCCAACAGCAGCGCAGGCGTGCCGGGAACGCCAACGGATCGTCCTCCAATCACTGCGGAGAAAAATGATAGCGGTTTGCCGTCTTCATCTTGAAAGAGTTTGGGCGTCGCGGCTGCAGGTGCCGTCTCGCGACCGTCAAGCGTCGTCAATGTACCGGTTGCAGCGTCGTAGTAGACGAGAAACGCTCCACCACCCAAACCGGAGCTCTGCGGTTCTACGAGGCCCAGCACGGCTTGCGTGGTGATCGCGGCATCCGCTGCGGTGCCACCTTTCCGCAGAACATCTGCCGCCGCAGCTGCCGCCAACGGATTCGCGGCAGAAACCATCCACCGTTTTGCAGCAACCGGCTGGGTCGCATCCCGCGCTGCAAGTCCTGTCGCAGCCTCCGGCGCGACGGTGTCGGCCGCGTTCTGCGCCCGTGCTGCGCCGAGCGGGGCAAGGGCCAGCGCAGCT
>JBCCRF010000290.1:0-2001 GCA_039208305.1 Pseudomonadota bacterium | reverse complement strand
GCGGCGGAAAGCGGTAGCGTCTGATTGAGGGCAGGGGTCATACCGGAGCCTTCCGAAATTCTAGGCGCGGCCCCCTCAGGTCACGCCTTCTCCATAGGGCCAGCCGCCGCGCTTGGGAAGCGTGAAGCATGCGGCGCATCTCCACATCGGTGCGAGTATGCCCTATATCGCCAACATGCAGGACAGATTGACGACACCGACCGAGAAGAAGCGGCTGAGCTACGACGTGACCGACGGTGACGCTGCACTGCCGCGCTTTGCGGTCGCGCCGATGATGGACTGGACGAACAGGCATTGCCGCTATTTCCACCGCCAGCTGACGCGCCATGCACTGCTCTACACCGAGATGGTGGTCGCGGATGCGCTGATCCATGGTGATGTCGCGCGCCATCTCGCGTTCGACGCAAGCGAGCATCCTGTCGCGTTGCAGCTGGGTGGATCGGAGCCGAAGAAACTCGTCTTCGCTGCCAAATTTGCGCAGGACTGGGGTTATGACGAACTCAATTTGAACGTCGGCTGCCCCTCCGATCGTGTGCAATCCGGCACGTTCGGCGCCTGCCTGATGCGTGAGCCGGACCTTGTGGCGCGGTGCGTCGAGGCCATGAAGGGTGCCGTCGACATTCCCGTCACCGTAAAATGCCGCATCGGTGTGGACGATCAGGAGCCGCGTGAGGCGCTGTTCACGCTCGCGGAAAAGGTCTTTGACGCCGGTGCGGATGGACTCTGGGTTCATGCCCGCAAGGCGTGGCTGCAGGGGCTCAGCCCGAAAGAAAACCGTGATATTCCGCCTCTCGACTACGGGATCGTGCGCGAGTTGAAACGGCACCATCCCCAGAAATTCGTCGGCCTCAACGGCGGGTTGGCGACCCTGGAGCAGGCGCAGCGCGAAGGGCAGGGACTGGACGGCGTGATGCTCGGCCGCGCCGCCTATCACGATGCCGATCAGCTTCGTAACGTCGACCGCGTCTTCTACGGCGACACGACGCCATCTGTTGACGACAATGCTCTCTGCGACGCCATGATGTCCTATGCTAGCGCACACATCGCAGGCGGGGGCAGATTGCACCATGTCACACGTCACATGCTGGGCCTGTTTGCTGGCAAGCCCGGCGCGCGGCGATATCGCAACATCCTGTCCGTCGGTGGTGCCAACAAACAGGCGGGGCCGGAGGTGATCGCAGAAGCCTTTGCGGCGATGCACCAACAGGCGGCTGCGTAAATTAACCCTGTTTCCAAACTCTGCGCGTTAACCGTTGCTTAACCACGACGGTCGGCTCATCTTCTTGGTTGAGCCGGTGGTACTGGCTCGTAAAGAGGATGCAGGTGTCGGGGCCGTTCAAGAGCCCACCGCTGGATCGTACAGTCTTTACACGGGTTCCAACTTCTTCGGGGCATTTATGCCTTCGGAGTTGGTGCGCCGTGGATGTGCGACGGCGGACACCAGTCCAGCACACCATGATAAACCCGGGGGCAGTGCCACCAGAACCTGTGCAGCGCGGGGGATATCCGCGCTGTCGAACCCTGGTCTTTGAGGTTGTCATGACCGACATCACATCCAAACTGGCGCTGGGCCTCTGCACCGCGCTGGCCGCACTCTGGCTGGGCGGCGCGACACCCGCATTGGCTTCTGACATTCACTGTTTCCCGAATGCGAAATTCGAGCCAAGCGATCCTGAAGACCGCTACGCGCTTGGCCTGATGACGGATCCGACCGAAGTGGCGGCCATCGAAGAGTTGCAGGAACTTCAATGGTCCTTGCGTCTCAGCATTCTGCCGGTGACAGCGCTTTCCGTGCGCCGTGAGTTCATTCCAGGCAACGACCCGCTGGAACAGCTTGATGCCGTGGAGAACACCGCGATCCTCGATCGCGAGGAGGAAGTCTCTCGACGTCGCACCGGGTCGAAATACATCTACGTGTCACCTGCCATGAAGCGCCTGGCCCGCCAGCGCTCGGAATTGCGGATGCTGAAGCAAAAGCCCTGCAATCCGCACGTTCTGTAT
>JBCCRF010000289.1:0-2118 GCA_039208305.1 Pseudomonadota bacterium | reverse complement strand
ATGACGAACCGCAACGAGCAGGCACTCGCTGTCATGCAGAAGGTTGCAATCTATCACCCCGAGGACCGTCAGGTGCTGGGTGCGTATGGCAAGGCACTGGCCGGTGCGGGCCAATTGAAGAAAGCGCTGGAAACCATCCAGCGAGCCCAGACACCGGACAATCCCGATTGGAAACTGCATTCGGCTGAGGGCGCGATCTACGATCAGATCGGCAACCCGAAAAAGGCTCGCCTCGAGTACCGCAAGGCGTTGCAGTTGAAGCCGGGCGAACCGTCCGTGCTGTCCAATCTCGGCATGTCATATCTGCTGGAAGGCGATCTTCGCGCCGCCGAAACCTATCTGAAACAGGCCATCGCCCGCCCGGGCGCAGACAGCCGCGTGCGGCAGAACCTGGCCTTGGTCATCGGTCTGCAGGGTCGCTTCAAGGAAGCGGAAACCGTAGCCGCTGGTGAATTGCCGCCTTCGGAAGCCCAAGCCAATGTCGCCTTCCTGCGCCAGATGCTTCGGGAGCAGAATGCCTGGAAAGAGCTAAAAGACGACAAGAACGCTTAAGCGTATCTGCGTAACAGGACTTCCGCTTCAGCGACGGTCTCTTCGATCAGCGCCGCCGCAGGGCGTATGTCTGAAATCATACCAGTCGCTTCGCCAACGAACGTGTTGGCGGTCGACGTTTCACCATCGATCCATGCTTGCTTCCAGCGCGCGCTCTCGGCTTCCGCATTGGCGATGAGGCCGTCGAGGTCGTCGTGCCAGCGCTCGGTGAAGGCGTTTTTCAAGACACGGGCGGTGTAGCGATCCGGCCAGTTCAACTTGCGGGCGATGTCCATGACGCTGGAGCGGATGGTGTCGTCGCCTGTGGCGCCGATGGCGGCGTCTAACATGGCGGGATGGACCAGCGCTTCTTCGCTGGCCCACAGACGCGACCCCATGACCACACCTTCCGCGCCCAGCATCAACGCAGCCGCGAGCCCGCGTCCATCCGCAATGCCACCGGCGGCGCAGAGGATGGCGTTTGATCCGCTACGGGAAATTTCGTCTGCCACTTCCGGAACGATGGTCATGGTGGCGCGGCGTTCTCCGTGGCCACCGGCTTCCGCACCCTGAGCGACGATAACATCGGCTCCACAATCCATCGCGCGTTTAGCGTCTTGCAAAGTCTGCACCTGCACAATGAGCGGAACGCCCGCATCGCGAATGGTGGTGGAAAGCGGGTGTGGATCGTCGAAGGAGAGGAACAGCGCCTTTGGCTTCCGGGCAAGCACGTCGTTCAGAAGATCGGGCTGATCTTCAAGCGCCTGTTTCAACTTCCAGGTTATGAAGCCACAGCCGATCTCCGCATTGCCCGCCTCGCGCCATTGGGTGTAGATCCAGTCGCTATCGGAATAGGCACCGCCCAGAAGCCCCAGCCCCCCTGCCCGTGCCGCCGCACCGGCCAGCGCACCGCCGGCGGCAAGCGCCATGGGAGCAGAGATGATGGGGTGAGTGATGCCGAAAAATTCGGTGAGACGGGTTGAGATAGGCATATTCGATGCTCGCGCGTCGTTGTTGCTGAGGTTTAGCACCGGGCGAGACCGGAAGTCATCGTGAGATGGCGAGCTCGTTCAGAAGTGGGTCCCCACCTTCGCGTGGATGACATTCAAGGAAGAAGCAGGGTCTTTCAAAACTTGACCTTTGCCCCAGCCGGAGCGAAGAGCGACCGGCGCTAATGCGCCGCCCCCGCGGAGCGATCGGCAAAGCCGATCTGCGTGAGCGCAAACCAGAGCAGTTCAGCCCTAGCTGAACTGCGCCATGGTGCGGATGACGGCGGGGCCGAGGATGACGCAGAAGAGCACCGGCAGGAAACAGACCATCATGGGAACGGTGAGTTTTGGACCGAGACCAGCCGCTTTCTTTTCCGCCATTGCCATGCGCGTGTCGCGATTTTCCTGAGAGAGAACCCGCAACGCGACGGAGAGAGGCGTACCGTATTTTTCCGACTGGACCAACGACAGCACAACGTTCTTCACCGCTTCCAAACCGGTGCGGTAGACGAGGTTGTCGTAGGCGTGTTTGCGCTCCTGGAGGAACGATAGCTCAGCCGTTGTAATCATCAGCTCTTCGGCCAACGCTGGCGACTGT
>JBCCRF010000288.1:0-2154 GCA_039208305.1 Pseudomonadota bacterium | reverse complement strand
GTGGGGGTCGGTGCAGGCCAGATGAGCCGGGTGGATTCGTCCCGCATCGCTGCGCGCAAAGCCGTGGACGCGGCCGAAACAGCCGGTTGGAATGAGCCGAAGACCAAAGGCTCCGTCGTCGCATCCGACGCGTTCTTCCCGTTTGCGGATGGCCTACTGTCAGCCGCCGAGGCCGGTGCAACGGCGGTAATCCAGCCCGGCGGCTCCATGCGTGATGACCAAGTGATTGCGGCTGCTGACGAGGCCGGTCTCGCCATGGTCTTCACCGGCCACCGCCATTTCCGCCACTAGCCGTCCGCCGATGCCATGCCTGGTTGCTTCTGCTTCACCAGTGGCAGCAACAGTAGCGCGACGAAGAACAGGGCGACCACGGGCACCACGCCCAACTGCTGGCTACCTGTTGCGCCGGTGACGACGGCGATCAGCAGCGGAGCCAGAAAAGACGTGGCGCGGCCCGACAAGGCATAGAGGCCAAAGGCTTCCGCCATGCGGTCCGGGTGAGCCTGGTCCACCATCAGCGTACGTGATGCGGCCTGCAGCGCCCCACCGGCTGCGCCGATCAAGCCACCGCAAATGTAGAAGACGATGGTTGGCAGCGAGGAACCATCCTCAAGTGACATGAACAGCGCCTTTGTCGGGCTGGTGGTCACAATGGTAAGGCTCGACAGCATCAAAACGATCACCGAGGTTACGACGACGAATTTCGGTCCACGCGCAGCGTCTGCGCGACCGCCGAGAAACGCGCCTGCAACGCCTGTCAGGTTCGCCAGAATGCCGAAAATGCCCACCTGTACGATGTCCCATTTCAGCACGCCCACGGCGTAGATGCCGCCAAACGTGTAGAGGCCGTTCAGGGCATCGCGGTAGAGCATCGAGGAGCCGAGATAGGCAAAGAGCGATGGCGTCTGCGGCAGCGACTTGATTGTGTTGAACAGGCCGACAAGACCTGCCTTTACTGCGCCTTTCGCGACGGTCTTTGATTTCGCGTCCGGGGTGAACAGGAACAGCGGGATGACGAAAATGAGGTACCACAGGCCCGTCAGCGGTCCAGAGGCGCGTTCACCTTCCTTGGCGGACGCGTCGATGCCGAACATCGGATCGATGCCGAGCAGCGTTTTGCCTTCATCGTTGCTCGCCATGGTGAGCAACACGACGATAAGCGTCAGCAAACCCGCCACATAGCCCAGCGCCCAAGCGTTGCCCGATAGCTTTCCCAACTGCGCGCGGGGGACGAGGCTGGGCATCATTGCATTGTTGAAGACGGCCGCGAACTCGAAGCCGATCATGGTGATGACGAAGGCTGCCAGCGCGAATAGGACGCCTGCTGGACCAGCATTTGGCACAGCCCACCAGAGAGCGATTGAACCCGCTATCGCGAGAGCCGAAAAGCCGAAGATCCAAGGTTTGCGCGGGCCGGAAGCGTCTGCGATCGAGCCCAGAACCGGAGAGAGTCCGGCAATCAATATACCGCCGATGGCTGCCGCATAGCCCCAATATTCCTGCCCGGTCACGCCGTCCGGCGCGACGGATGCGGCGAAATAGGGTGCGAAGATGAACGTGATAATGAGCGTGTGGAACGGTTGCGCAGCCCAGTCGAACAGCATCCAACCCCAGATGCCCTTCTTGTCGACACGGGCCTCCGTCGGCTCCTCGTCGTTCACGTTTCGGGGTGCTTGTGCCGCCCGTACCTTCTCGATGTCGCTCATGTGCCTGTTTCTCCCGTCAGGCGTCATAGTGGGCGCAGGCTGTCATGCCCGCTGTCTAAAGGCCAGTGCCTTTAGTCTTCGCGCAGGCGATCACGCAGGACAAATTTCTGGATTTTTCCGGTACTTGTCTTTGGCAGTTCTTCGAAGATGAAGGTTTTGGGAATCTTGAAACCGGCCATGCGCTGGCGGCACCACGCGGTCATCGCCGCGGCATCTCCCTTCGCGCCGGGCTTCAGTTCGAGGAACGCGCAGGGAGTCTCGCCCCATTTTTCGTCCGGCTTTGCAACGACGGCGGCGGCCATCACGTCTTCGTGGCTCGCGAGAATGCCCTCAATCTCGACCGATGAAATGTTCTCGCCGCCAGAAATGATGATGTCCTTGGAGCGGTCACGGATTTTAAGATAGCCGTCCGTGTTCATCACCGCGAGATCACCGGTATGAAACCAGC
>JBCCRF010000287.1:0-2180 GCA_039208305.1 Pseudomonadota bacterium | reverse complement strand
CCCGTCTTCCAGCCCCACCGTCAGTACGACATCGTCACCATTGCGGGTAACGCCGATGGCCTTGTCGATGGGCGAGGGCAGGGGAATTTCCGCCATGAGTTCGATCTGAGGATCTTTCATGCTGGACAGACGAACGAGCTTAAGGCTGCGCCGGTTGGCCGAGGGCAGAGCGAGATCGGACACGCCGTCATTGTCGAAATCCTCAACCGCGGAAAGGCGTAGTTCGGGTGAACCGTATTGATGGTTGGAGAAGCCGAACAATTCTGTTGTCTTAGTGAGACTGCCTTGCGACCAGCGCCAGAACTGCAACGTGCCGCCGATGTGTGGCGTGCGAACGACTGCGATCGACGACGATCCAGAGCCATCGAAATCCGCAATGCCTGCGATGTTCAACCAGCGATTTGCGGTGCCGATATGTGGTGTCTGCGCCACCTGCGCGAGCTTGCCGTTAACCATTTCAAACACAGCAACCGCCCCGCCGCTGCGGGCTTCGGAAAGAAGTGTCACGACATGGGTTTTGCCAAAACCATCCAGATCTACGGCGCGGGGCCAGCGGTCTTCAAAAACGAGATTGTCCGGCAGTACCAGCTTGTCGATCAATTCGCCCAAAGCGGCGTCGATGGCAATCAGGCTACCGCCTTCGATGCCATCGCCCAGCACCGCGTGAGCATAGCGCTCGGTCGCATCGCCGTAGATGAAACGTAGGGGCCCTTGCGTCTCCTGAAGAGGCGACACGTTGCTCATTGGGATCGCCAACGGATGCCCATCGAACTCAAAGCTGTCAGCGGTCGAAGAGGGGCATTTGTTCGGTGTAGACGCATTCTCGATGTGGCAGCGCGACAACGACACAATCGGCGGGTCGATGTCATTTGCAGAAATGCTCAGAGAAACTTTCGTCGCCACCCACTCATCAGCCCAAGCAGGCGTTGCCAGCAGCGCCATCGCAATAGCCAGCCACCTCATCCGGTAATCGTCTCCGAAATCTCGATGCCGAAGCCGCTCAATCCCACATAGTGGCGCTCTTTCGATGACATCAGGCGGATGGACGTGACGCCGAGGTCGCGCAGAATTTGTGCGCCGAGGCCGATTTCGAGCCACTCTTCCTGGCGGCTTTGGGCAGTTCCGTGGCCTTCTGCTTCGTCGCCGAAAGCGGCGCCTTCGGTTCCAGGTCTCGCGCTCTTGTCGTGGCGTGGTGATGTCTCGGCGTCCGGGCGGATGCCTTGCGATGCGACGCCGACAGAACCTTCACGAAGGTAGACGACGACGCCACGACCTTCCTTGCCGATAGTTTCCAGATGATCATGCAGTGCGTTGGAACCGCGGAAAGCATCATCAAGAACGCTTTCGACATGCAGCCGCACCAGCACGTCGCGGCCATCACGAATATCGCCGAAGACCACGGCCAATTGCTGCATTGGATCGAAGGGCGTTGTGTAGGTGATGGCGCGCGCTGGCCCCGCTTCCGTCACGGTATCGAATTCATCGACCCGCTCCACCAGCCGGTCCTGCCGCTGACGATACGCGATGAGGTCGGCGACGGTGACGGTCTTCAGGTTCTTTTCGGCAGCGAATGCCTCGATTTGTGGTCCGCGCATGACGGAGCCGTCGTCGTTCACCAATTCGGAGATCACGCCCACGGGCGGCAGGTTTGCTAAGCGGCAAAGATCAACGGCGGCCTCCGTATGCCCGGAGCGCATCAACACCCCGCCTTCGCGCGCCACCAAAGGGAAGATGTGACCGGGGCGCACGAAGTCCCCGGCACCGGAATTCGGGTTTGCCAACCCGCGCACTGTGGAGCAGCGCTCCTCAGCGGAGATGCCAGTGGTGGTGTCGTGCCGGTAGTCAACGGAGACCGTAAAGGCAGTTGAATGCGGCGCGTCATTTTCCGCCACCATGGGTGCAAGGTTCAACCGCCGCGCTTCGCTCACCGGCATGGGCGCACAAACGATGCCGGATGTGTGGCGTATGAACATCCCCATCTTCTCCGGCGTGCAATGCACCGCCGCGACGATCAGATCGCCCTCGTTCTCACGATCATCGTCGTCCATAACGACCACGATTTCGCCAGCCTCAAAACGCGCGGATGGCGTCGGCTACTCGTTCCATGTCTGTAGTCAATTCTGCTTACCTTTCAGCCATGGCAAGGCGGAGGCCCAATAGTCCGAAGGCCGCAGCAAATG
>JBCCRF010000286.1:0-2183 GCA_039208305.1 Pseudomonadota bacterium | reverse complement strand
CGCGATCCCCAAACTGCTGGAACGGTTCGACCTGAAAATGGACGATATCGGCCTGTGGGAATTGAACGAAGCCTTCGCCGTTCAGGTGCTGCATTGCCAGGACGTGCTCGGCATTCCCGACGAAAAGCTGAACGTGAATGGCGGCGCCATTTCCGTTGGCCACCCTTACGGCATGTCAGGCGCGCGCATGGTCGGCCACGCGCTGATCGAGGGTAAGCGCCAGGGCGTCAAATATGTGGTCTGCACCATGTGTGTCGGCGGCGGCATGGGCGCGGCCGGGCTTTTTGAAGTGCTCTAGGTCGAGATCCTCTGATCACGCGTTCATCACGCCGCAGGCGGCCGCGCTGACAAGTCTTCACGGCTGCGCGAGGGTGGGTGTCGCTGCGACCATTCGGTCTCTAACTGTTGGTTCACCGAATGCACACCATGGACCAACATGTTATGAGCGATGCAAGCACACCCCTGAATGCGGACCCGATGATGAGTGACGATACCGCCGCTAAAGCCAAGCCCGCATGGGTGAAATGGGCTGCAATCGCACTGGGCGCGGTCGCCCTGTTCGCCGCCTACCGCGTCTTGCCGATTGCAGACTGGGTGAGCGGGTTTCAGACCTGGGTGCAGGGCTACGGCGCACTCGGCTGGTTCATCTTCATCGGCGTCTACGCCGTCACCGCCTTCGCGCTGGTTCCGGGCTCCTTCCTCACACTGGCCGCAGGTGCGGTTTGGGGGCTGGGCGGCTTTCCGCTGGTCATACTTGGGGCAACGCTGGGGTCGGCCATGTCTTTCTTGGCCGCACGCTACGCCTTCCATGACCGGGTCCAGAGCAAGGTTGCTGAGTACCCGAAATTCCGTGCTGTAAACGAAGCCATCCGCGATGAAGGCTGGAAAGTCGTCGGCCTGTTGCGCCTGTCGCCTGCTCTGCCGTTCTCGCTGCAGAACTGGTTCCTTGGCATCACACCGGTGAACTTCTGGCCAGCACAGATCGCAACATTCTTCGGCATCATGCCCGGCACGCTTCTTTACGTGTTGCTGGGTTCGGCAGGCGGAAGTGCGGCAGCTGGCGGCGATGACGCAAGCCTCGCGAAATACGTCGTGCTGGGTGTTGGCATCATCGCCACGCTGGTGGTGACGGTGATCGTGACGAAAAAAGCTAAGGCGAAGATGGCGGAGTTCGAGGGGAAGTAGCTACTTCCCCTTCCAAACCGGATCACGCTTTTCGGTGAAGGCGTTGAAGCCCTCCATCATGTCTTCGCTACCATAGAGCGTATCGACGGTTTGGAGCTGGCGTTGGGTGATGCGGTTCATGGCATCCTGGAACTTGCTGTCTTCCGCATCGCGCACCACCTCCTTGATCGCGGCGTAAACCAGCGGCGGGCCGGTCTCCAGCAGGCGGGCGGTTTCCCAGGCCTTGTCCATCAGGTCGGTTGCCGGGTGGATGTGGTTGATCAGGCCCCAGCGGTTCGCCTCTTCGGCATCCAGCCAACGGCCTGTCAGCAGCATTTCCATGGCAATGTGATAGGGAATGCGCTTGGGCAATTTCACGCTTGCCGCATCCGCCACCGTCCCGGACCGGATTTCCGGCAATGCGAAACTGGCGTGCTCCGCGGCCAGAATCATGTCGCAGGACAGGGCAATTTCCAGCCCGCCACCGCAGCAGATGCCGTTCACAGCGCAGATGACCGGCTTATTCATGCGTGGCAGTTCCTGCAATCCGCCGAAACCGCCGACGCCGTAGTCGCCATCCACGGCATCGCCATCGCTGCCGTCGACATTGGATGCCGCTTTCAGATCCCAACCGGGGCAGAAAAATTTCTCGCCCGCGCTGGTCAGGATCGCAACCCGCAGGTCCGGATCGTCCCGAAAAGCGGCAAAGACATCGCCCATGATGCGACTGGTGGCGAGGTCGATCGCATTGGCCTTCGGCCGATCGATAGTGACCAGCAACACACCGCCATCGCGCTTGGTGCGGATCGGCTGTTCATCACGGTTCAGGATGTCGATCATGGATTTGTCCTTTTCACGGCTTATGTGTCGTCGTGCTGCGCACGATCAGCGCGTCCGCCGCCACCGATCCGTATTGCGTGGCAAATAGCGGGTTCACGTCCAGCTCCTCCAACGTATCGGCGTTGGCTACCGCGTAGTTGGCGATGCAAATGATATTGGCAATCAGCGCATCGATATCG
>JBCCRF010000285.1:0-2298 GCA_039208305.1 Pseudomonadota bacterium | reverse complement strand
GCCGATCTGACCTATGACTACACCTATCTCGGCGCGGGACCGGATTCTCTCAAAGAGTTGGAATCGAAGAAGAAAGCCAAGGCCGAACGCCCGATGTTCATCGTCGGTCCCGGCGCCTATGCCCGCAAGGACGGTGCCGCGGTCATGGCGTCTGCTGCAAAGGCCGCGAAGGCCGTTGGCGTCATCCGAGACGATTGGAACGGCTTCAATGTGCTGCACAGCGCTGCCGCACGTGTGGGCGGTCTCGACCTCGGCTTCGTGCCGGGTGAGGAGGGGCGCAATACGGCTGCTATGATCCGTGAGACTGATGTGCTGATTTTGCTCGGTGCGGACGAACTTGACATGACCGCCCGCAAGTCTGGCAGCTTCACCATCTATGTCGGTCACCACGGGGACGTTGGCGCTCACCACGCTGACGTCATTCTTCCGGGAGCGGCCTACACTGAAAAATCTGGCACTTGGGTCAACACTGAGGGCCGGGTGCAGATGGGCAACCGTGCAGCCTTCCCGCCGGGTGAGGCGCGAGAAGACTGGGCCATTCTGCGTGCTCTGTCGGATCGTTTGGGTAAGACTTTACCTTTCGACTCGTTGGCGCAGCTGCGCGGAAAACTTTACGAAGTTCATCCGCATTTCATGGAATTGGATGAGGTACCGGAAATCGGGGGCGAGGGTGATTTCCTCGATAAACTCGCGGAACGGGGGGGCGCGACGACGAAGGAGCCTTTCCTCTCGCCCATCGACGATTTCTATCTCACCAACCCCATCGCCCGGGCCTCAAAGGTCATGGCGGAGTGTTCCCAGCGTATGGGCGGTGAGATGGCGGAGGCAGCCGAATGACCTTCTTCGAGCAATATGTCGAACCGCCACTCTGGATGTTGGGCCATTCTGTCCTCGTCCTGGTCGTTCTGCTAATTTTCGTCGCCTACATTCTCTACGCTGATCGCAAGATTTTTGCTGCGGTGCAGCTGCGTCGCGGACCGAACGTCGTCGGTCCTTGGGGACTGCTGCAGAGCTTTGCCGACCTTATCAAATTCGTTCTCAAGGAGCCGATTATTCCGGCCTCTGCCAATAAGGGTGTTTTCCTGTTGGCGCCGCTGGTCGCGGGTGTTCTGGCGCTATCCGCGTGGGCCGTGATTCCTGTGGCTGACGGCTGGGCCGTGGCCGATCCAAATCTTGGCCTACTCTTCGTCTTCGCGATCTCGTCGCTGGAGGTCTACGGCATTATCATGGGTGGCTGGGCATCCAACTCGAAATACCCATTTCTCGCCTCACTGCGCTCTGCAGCGCAGATGGTGTCCTATGAGGTTTCCATCGGTTTCGTCATCATCACGGTTCTGCTCTGCGTTGGCTCCCTGAATTTGACCGACGTCGTATACGCCCAGACGGATGGTATCGGGACATCGCTCGGCCTGCCGGTGAACTCGTTCCTCGACTGGCACTGGCTGCCGCTGTTCCCGATGTTCATCGTGTTTTTCATCTCGGCAATTGCGGAAACCAACCGGCCGCCGTTCGACCTGCCGGAAGCAGAGTCGGAACTAGTGGCTGGCCACATGACCGAATATTCCTCTACGCCGTTCCTGCTGTTCTTCCTGGGTGAATTCGTTGCCATCACGTTGATGTGCGCGCTGACCGTGCTGCTCTTCATGGGCGGCTGGTTGCCACCCATCGATATCGCGCCGTTCAACTGGGTACCTGGCGTTGTCTGGTTTACGCTGAAGGGGCTGCTTGTCTTCTTCTGCATGGCGATGGTGCGTTCCATCGTGCCTCGCTACCGCTATGACCAGCTGATGCGGCTGGGCTGGAAAGTCTTCCTGCCCATCTCGCTCGCCATGGTCTTCATCACCGCCTTCGTGCTCATGGCATTCGATCTGATGCCAGATCCCGAAGCCAAGCGCGCTGCGTTCGAGCAGGCGTCGATGGTCGTTCAACTTCCAACATATGGGTGACGCATGAGCAGTCTTGCACAAGCCGGAAAGTCGCTTTTCCTGCTGGAATTTGTCAAAGCCTTTGCGCTCGGTGTAAAGTACTTTTTCGCGCCCAAGGCGACGATCAACTACCCATACGAAAAGGGCGAGTCTTCACCTCGCTTCCGGGGCGAGCACGCCCTGCGCCGTTATCCCAACGGTGAAGAGCGCTGCATCGCCTGCAAGCTCTGCGAAGCAGTTTGCCCGGCGCAGGCGATCACGATTGAAGCCGGCCCGCGTCGCAATGACGGCACACGCCGTACAGTGCGCTACGACATCGACATGGTGAAGTGCATCTATTGTGGCTTCTGCCAAGAGGCCTGCCCGGTCGATG
>JBCCRF010000284.1:0-2330 GCA_039208305.1 Pseudomonadota bacterium | reverse complement strand
CGCAAGGACGGTATCTACACGATGGAGGTGAAAGCCAATATTGCCGACGGCTTTGAGGAGAATGGCCGTGGTGTGACGCCTGACGACAAGGTGGGCGAGGTGCAAGCCTGGCTCGACAGCCAGCAATGGCCGGCCAATGTGCAGTTCGAATTCCGCGGTGCGGACGAAGAACAAAAGGAGTCAGGCGAGTTCCTCGGCAAAGCCGCGGTCGCATCGCTGTTCCTGATGTTCATCATTCTGCTGACGATGTACAACTCGTTCTGGCAGACGATCATCACCTTGCTGACTGTGATATTTGCGATCGTCGGCGTCTTGCTTGGCCTCATGGCGACGGGACAAAAATTCTCCATCATTATGACCGGAACCGGGGTTATCGCCCTTGCCGGGATCGTGGTGAACAACGCCATCGTGTTGATCGACACGTTTAACCGCTTGCGGGAAGAGGGTGTGGAAACGCGAGAAGCGGTGTTGAAAACATCCGCCCAGCGCCTGCGCCCCATCATGTTGACCACGATCACGACGATCCTCGGCCTTATCCCCATGGCAACGCAGATCAACATGAACTTCTTCGAGCGCGTCATCGCCTATGGCGGCATCACGTCGGTGTGGTGGGTGCAACTGTCGACGGCCATCATCTCCGGCCTGGCCTTCTCCACCATCCTGACGCTGGTCATGATCCCATCCATGCTGGCGCTACCGGCCAACTTGGCCGCTCCGTTCAAATGGGTCGCAGGCAAGGTCGCGGGTCGCAAGGCCCGCCGTATGGTAGCCTCTGTGATGAATGACGAACCAGATGCGCTCGCCGATCTGAACGCCATGATGCGAGACGCCCGAACGGCTGCTCCCGTACCAGTCGCAGCCAACGCACCGGTGGCACAGTCAGCTGATCGCGAGGTCGTCCGTGATGGCGAGGATGCCAGCATCGTGCCGATGCCGGTCGCGGCGAACGATGGCGAAGACCGCAAAAGCAATTTGCCCGACGCAGCTGAATAAAACTGCGAGCAGGCGCGCTTTTCGCTAAGACCGGCGCGCCTGGTCCTTCACGCTAAAGGGGATCGTCGCGAGGTAGACGACGCAGACCACACTCAGCACCGCCCACGGATAGCTGAATAGCATGACCACGGCGATGAGGAGCGCCAGCATGATCGGCACCACGAGACGTCTAGAAATTCGCCGCCCTGCCCGCTTGCCGGACCACGTGGGCAGCGACGAGACCATCAGGAAGCCTACAAACAGCAGATAGAGACCAGAAAAGACCGCAACACCAACACCGCGTTCCAGCCCCAACTGGCCGAGATAAAGCGGCAGCAGCGCCAGCAAAGCGCCAGCCGGTGATGGTACGCCGGTGAAGAAATCCACTGCCCAGTCCGGCTTGTCCGGATCCTCCAGCATAACATTGAACCGCGCCAACCGCAGACAGCCACAAATGGCAAAGATGAGTGCGACGACCCAGCCCAACGTGCGCATGTCCTTCAGCACCCACAGATACATCACCATAGCGGGCGCAACGCCGAAATTCACGAAATCGGCGAGCGAATCCATCTGCTCACCGAAGGAGGAAGACGACTTCAGAATGCGCGCGACGCGCCCGTCCAACGCGTCCAAAATGGCGGCAAAGACAACGGCAAGAACCGCGAGCTCGAACCGCGATTCGAAGGCGAGCCGAATAGCCGTCAGACCGGAACAGATCGCCCCCAGCGTGATGAGGTTCGGCACCAGCATGCGAAACGGCACGTCTCGCAACCTGTGAATTGGCTCGTTGGGCTCGTCATCCTCCGGCGGAAACAGTTCCGGTGGCTCCACGCTGGTGGTGGCTTTCGGATCGGCCTCGGCCTTCGGATCGAATTCGGGAAATGGCGCTTTCATGGCTCAGATCGAGCGCGGGATGGGACTGGTCGGCACGGCATCGCCATGCGCAGCGAGAATGCTCTCGCCCGCCAGCATGGTCTGCCCCAGTGCTACGCGAGGATTCGCGCCGTCTGGCAGGAAGACATCGACGCGGGAGCCGAAGCGGATGAGGCCGTATCTCTCCCCCTGCCCGAGCGCATCGCCAGCGTTGCTCCAACAGATGATGCGCCGCGCCACGAGACCTGAAATCTGCACCGACCCCACTGGCCCATGCGGGCCATCAATGACCACGCTGTGACGTTCATTGTCGGTTGAGGCCTTGTCGAGATCGGCTGACAGAAACGCCCCCGGCTTATGCTGCGAGATGATAACCTTGCCCCGCACCGGCGCGCGGTTGATGTGCACGTTGAACACATTCATGAACACGGAAATGCGGGTCCGCGGCTCGTAACCCATTTCCAGTTCGGCAGGCGGTACGAATT
>JBCCRF010000283.1:0-2332 GCA_039208305.1 Pseudomonadota bacterium | reverse complement strand
GCGAGAGTCGTATTGGAACGTGTGGCAAAGAACGCGGACTATACAGTCGATAAAAATGAATTCATCCTTGATGATGAAGGAGACGAGCGGGTCCATTTACACGAGATTTCATTCAACTTCTGCGATGGTGTGGACGGGATATTGCCGATCGCATTTCGTGAATTTTCGTTCGAAGTAACGGACTTGCCGTAGTGAGACAAAAAGGGAGAGAAGAGCATGGGTATTGAAGGTATTGGCGCACGGGTTTTGCGCAAGGAAGACAAGCGATTCATCACCGGCAAGGGCCGCTATACGGATGATCACAACGTGCCGGGACAGCATGTTGCCGTTTTCGTGCGCTCGCCCCACGCCCACGCGAAAATCAAGGGCATCGACCGTTCGGAAGCGGAGAAGATGCCAGGCATCGCGGGTATTTTCGACGGCAAGCAACTGACGGGCGATGGTATCGGCAACATCATCTGCGGCTGGATGGTCCATTCCAAGGACGGCTCGCCCATGAACATGGGCGCGTGGTCTGCACTCGCCACCGAGACCGTGCGCTACGTGGGCGATGCGGTCTGCGTCGTCATCGGTGAGACCATGGCGCAGGCGAAGGCCGCAGCCGAAGCGGTTGAGGTCGATTACGAAATCCTACCCGCCGTCGTCTCCGCCGTGGAAGCCATGGAAGATGGCGCGCCGCAGATCCATCCGGAAGCGGCCAATAACATCATCTTTGATTGGGAGATCGGTGAGGCCGACGCGACGGATGAAGCAATCGCCGGTGCCGCCCACACGGTGGATATTGAAATCCGCAACAACCGTCTGGTGCCTAACCCGATGGAGCCGCGCTCAGCACTGGCTCAATATGACGACGCGGAAGAGCACTTCACCCTGCACACCACATCGCAGAACCCCCATGTGGCGCGCCTCGTGCTGTCCGCTTTCTATCAGGTCGCGCCAGAGAACAAGCTGCGTGTCATTGCGCCAGATGTCGGTGGCGGTTTCGGTGCGAAGATCTACATCTACCCCGAAGAGATCGTCTGCCTCTGGGCCGCCCGCAAGGCCGGTGTGCCTGCGGTGAAATGGACAGCGGATCGCTCCGAAGCGTTTTTGACGGACGCCCACGGTCGCGACCACGTTTCCAAGGCGACCATGGCCTTCGACGAGAACCACAAGATCGTCGGCTTCAAGGTGGACACCGTCGCCAATTTGGGCGCTTACATGTCACTCTTCTCGTCGTCGGTGCCGACCTATCTCTACGCCACACTGCTGTCGGGCCAGTACAAGATCCCGAACATCCACTGCAACGTGAAGACGGTCTACACCAACACCGTGCCGGTGGACGCTTATCGCGGGGCCGGTCGTCCGGAAGCCACCTATCTGGTGGAGCGGATGATGACCCAGGCTGCACGCCAGCTGGGCGTCGATCCGGCGGAACTGCGCCGTGCGAATTTCGTGCAGGAGTTCCCGCATCAGACCCCGGTCATCATGTGTTACGACGCTGGCGACTTCGGCGCATCGCTGGATGCGGCCATGAAAGAGGCCGACTATGCCGGTTTCGCCAAGCGCCGCGAGCAGTCAGAAGCCAATGGCAAGAAGCGCGGCATCGGCATGTCCTGCTACATCGAAGCCTGCGGTATCGCACCGTCCGCCGCCGTCGGTTCGCTCGGCGCAGGCGTCGGCCTGTGGGAAAGCGCGGAGGTTCGCGTGAACCCCGTCGGTACTGTTGAGGTTCTCACCGGCTCCCACAGCCACGGCCAGGGCCACGAAACCACGTTTGCCCAGCTGGTGACGGAGCGGTTCGGCCTGCCGAAGGAGAACGTGCAGATCGTCCATGGCGATACGGATAAAGTGCAGTTCGGCATGGGGACCTACGGTTCCCGCTCCGGCGCAGTCGGCATGTCCGCAATCGAAAAGGCGTTGGACAAGGTGGAAGCCAAGGCCAAGAAAATCGCAGCCCACATGCTCGAAGCGTCGGAAGGTGATATCGAGATCAAAGACGGCGAAGTGCTGGTCAAGGGCACCGACAAGAAGCTCGGCTGGCACGAGGTCTGCCTCGGCGCTTACACCGCTCACAACCTGCCGGAAGACATGGAGCCAGGCCTGAAGGAAGGCGCGTTCTACGATCCGTCCAACTTCACCTTCCCCGCCGGTTGCTACATCTGCGAGGTGGAGGTCGATCCCGACACGGGCATCACCACCATCGAGCAGTTCGTGGCGGCGGACGATTTCGGCAAGATCATCAACCCGATGATCGTGGAGGGTCAGGTCCATGGCGGTCTTGCCCAGTGTATTGGTCAGGCCATGATGGAGAATGCGGTTTATGATGACGCGGGTCAGCTCATCTCCGCCT
>JBCCRF010000282.1:0-2411 GCA_039208305.1 Pseudomonadota bacterium | reverse complement strand
GTCGAACTGCACAAGTGAGAGGCGACCGTATTTTTCGGCATGGGCTTTCAGCAGCGGGTAGGTGACGAAATGATCGCCGCCAATGGACAGCAAATAGGGGTCGCTATCGGCGTTGATGATGGCCGACGCCTGCTCTTCGATCTGTGCTGGCACCTGCTCATTGTAGCCGTAGTCGAAGGTGCAGTCGCCATAGTCCACAGTTGCTAGCTCATCGAAAATGCGGGAGCCGAAGGGGTATTGCGGGTCGTTGTCCATGCCGGCGGATGCACGACGCACACCTTGTGGGCCAAAGCGCGTGCCCGGGCGGTTCGACACGGCAGCATCGAAGGGAATGCCCCAAACGACCGCATCCACGCCTGTCAGATCTCGGGAATACTTGCGGCGCATGAAGGAAAGAGCACCAGCAAAGGTAGGGTCTTTCGACTGAACGTGCAGGTTTTCTGCGGTGAAGGCGGTATCGGTGTTCATAGCGTTGTGTCCGATGAGATGCGGTTGATCTCGCCGCAATACCGAAGGGCGGAAATCGTGCCCCGCTTTCTCATAAAACCTGGTTATTGAGAAGAGTGTTCGATCTCTCCCGAGTCTGAGTTTGACATCAAGCTTTCGACCAGCGGTTGCAGCAGGTGGCCAAGCCGTTCCTCGCCGCATGTGGACCAATGGTCCTTATCCCAAACCGTTAGGCAATCGTTCTGCACGATTTTTCCGTAGAGCGGTTGGAGATGCTCATTGATCGGCACGAATTCAACCTGGTTACGCGTTGCGTGCGCGATGAGATGATCCAGCTCGGCAAACATACTCATTACGTGTGGTTTAAACTTCTGGTCGAACACCGTCGCGGCGTCAGCGTCGCTGCGAAATTGCGTGAATGGACCGAGCCAAATCAAGCGGGTTTCGTTGGCCAGTCGAGCGAGGGTCGAACTGAGTCGGTCGACGGCCTCTTGTTTATAGGTGAAGTTTGCGCCTTTTTTGAACGCTGCGGCGGAGTCGACTTCACCGTTGCTATCGGCAATGAGGTAAGCGCCTGATTGATGGAACAGTGTCAGAGCGATATCGCTCTGAGCGCGTTTGATGAAACGTTCAATGGCGGCGAAATCGCATTGCGAGCTTTGTGGTGCCGGTCGGCAACCCGGACGGGTCAGTCCCACAACAAATTGCTTCGGTGATGTAGATGCAATTGCGTTGAAGACATTCATGGCGTTGCTGTCGCCGATGATCATAAGAGCCGGGCCGTGCTGGTTGCGGCATTCTTTGAAGCGGGCGGTGAAGGCAGATGAAGGCGTCGGCGCCGAGAAGCGGCAGGCGTTATCGTCAAAGCGTGCCCTAGCAAAGTCGTAGCTCTGCCACCGGCTGATCAATGCTCCACCGGCGCGATGTTCCGCTGGATAGCGCAATGCGAGATGGGCGTCGTGTTGCAACTGCGGTGCAATAGTCGATAGAGCGACAAGCACCATAAGCGCTGCTGCCACTGCCGAAGACGCGAGGAACACAGGGCGTCGAAGCGAGAGGGGGCCGGAGCGGAAGGGCTGCTCAACGAACTTCCATGTAAGAGTTGCTGCGACCAATGAGGCGGCAATTAGAAGGAGACCTTCGATGCGGGAAGGGCCTTCGCCCATGTAAATGGTGAAGAAGGCCATCACTGGTTGGTGCCAAAGGTAGGCGGAGAAACTCACCAAGCCGATGCCCACAAGTGCGTTGGAGGACAGGAGCCTGCCTGCGACATTCGTCGATCCTGCAAACAGAATGAGCAGCATTGTACCGCCTACGGGTAGGGCACTGAGGAGTGATGGTGCGCGGGTGTTCTCACCGAAGATGGCAAATGACGTAAGGATGGCTGCCAGTCCAAGCGCCGCTAACGAGCCCGCCCAGCGGGTTTCGACGGATCCTTCACGCAAAAGGAGCGCGCAGACGACACCCGCCATCAATTCCCATGCCCGGCTGGGCAGCAGGTAGAAATTTGCGTCGGGTGCCAAACGCGAAAGGATCTCGCTTCCGACCAGGCTGCAAACAGCTACAATGAGTGCCAAGCTCCAAACCGCGCGTGGCCCATATTTCCAAACCGCGCATAGGGCGAGTGGGAAGAGGATGTAGAACTGCTCCTCTATCCCCAGAGACCACGTGTGGAGCAGCGGGTTCGTTTCGGCAGACGGTTCGAAATAGCCGGACTGTGAATAGAGATAGATGTTGGAGACGAACAGGACTGTAGAGGCGATGCTCCAGACGAATTGGTCAAACTCCGCAGGTCGTATCAGCCAGACTGCTATCGGTATCGATACTAAGAGGACGAAGAATAGCGCGGGAAGGATGCGACGTGCACGGCGGTGGTAGAAGTCTACCAGCGAATAGGTTCCCGCCTCCATCTGCTGCATCAGCAGGGTGGAGATCAGGTAGCCGGAGATGACGAAGAAGACGTC
>JBCCRF010000281.1:0-2447 GCA_039208305.1 Pseudomonadota bacterium | reverse complement strand
TCGAAGAGTGCGGAGCGTATGAAGCGGTCGCAGGACGCTATTTTCTGGATTTACGCTCTCGGCGCCGCCGGGAGTATGTTTCTGGCTGCCTCATTTTGGGCCCTGAATTCCCTCCAAAACACTGTTTTTCTTGGTCTGACGGGCGAACAGATCGCGCTCGTTTGTGCCTTGGTGACACTCCTCTTCGGCCTCGTGGTAGCTCTGCCAGAGCTGCGATCTAAGGCTATCGCGAGCGAAGAACTATCAGGCAGGACAGCTGAACTGGAAGTCGCTGTCGTCACCGACCCGCTGACCAAACTCTACAACCGTCGCTACTTCGAAGACGCGTTGAACGAATATCTCGCCGAGTTCAGCAAGATTGGCGCGCCGTTGGCGGTGTTGTCGCTTGACCTCGACCATTTCAAGAGCGTCAACGACACATACGGCCATGATGCCGGTGACGTCGTGTTGAAGAAACTCGCCGAACATCTGCAGGGCCTCATTCGGGAGCACGATATCGTTGCCCGTACCGGTGGTGAGGAATTTTGCATCGTTGCTCCCTTCGCCAACCCCGCTCAAATTCGTCCCTTTGCGGAACGCATCTGCCGCCGGGTGGGGGAGATGCGGGTGGATATCGGAAATGTGGTTCTCCGCCCGACCATTTCGATCGGTGTGGCTTCGACGGTGGATGGTGTGTCCAATGTCAAGGAACTGCTGAAATTGTCCGACCATCGCCTCTATCTCGCCAAGGAGCAGGGCCGAAACCGGGTCGCGGCGTGATTTTTTGCGATGTCGGCTGTTGACGCATCACAGCAGGTGGCTAATGTCACGCCCGTTCAATGGAGAAGACGATGTCTGCACTGGTAGTGGTAATTGGGATGCGCACGGACGTGATGGGGTGAAGGCCATCACGACGACGACGTGCGCGCCAGGCTCCTTCGGGGGCCTTTTTTATTGGGCAAATCGAGAAAAGAACCTGACGGGACAAGACAGATGAACACGCAGATCGAGACAGACGAGCAATTGGGCCGCGAAATGACGGGTGCCGAGATGGTCGTACAGGCGCTGATCGACAATGGCGTAACCGATCTGTTCGGCTATCCCGGCGGGGCGGTGCTACCGATCTATGACGAGCTGCACCAGCAAGATCAGATCCGCCACATTCTCGTTCGTCACGAGCAGGGTGGCGGTCATGCCGCGGAGGGCTATGCCCGCTCCACGGGCAAGCCGGGCGTTATTCTTGTGACCTCCGGGCCCGGTGCGACGAACACCGTGACACCGCTGCAGGATGCCTTGATGGATTCAATACCCATGGTTTGCATCACCGGTCAGGTGCCGACGCCGCTAATCGGCTCTGACGCGTTTCAGGAATGCGACACGGTGGGCATCACGCGCCCTTGTACCAAGCATAATTGGCTGGTGTCGGATGTGAACGATCTCGCAGGCATCCTGCACGAGGCGTTCCACGTCGCGACCCACGGTCGTCCTGGCCCGGTTGTGGTCGACGTGCCGAAGGATGTGCAGTTCGCCACCGGCATGTACTACCCGCCAAAAGCCTTCGACCAGAGCGCCTATTCCCCGAAGACAAAGGGCGATCCGCAAGCGATTGCGGAGGCCGTTGCTCTGATGGCATCTGCGAAGAAGCCGATCCTTTACACAGGCGGTGGGGTCATCAATTCCGGTGATGAGGCAACGAAGCTGCTGCGTGAGCTGGTGGCGGAGACGAATTTTCCGATCACGTCCACCCTCATGGGCCTCGGCTGCTATCCTGCCTCGGGCGACAACTGGCTCGGTATGCTGGGCATGCACGGCACCTATGAAGCCAATATGACCATGCACGATTGCGACGTGATGGTGTGCATCGGCGCGCGGTTTGACGATCGCATCACCGGCCGCATCGACGCGTTTGCGCCAAACTCCAAGAAAATCCACATCGATGTCGACCCATCGCAGATTCATAAGGTCGTCCATGCAGACGTGCCGATCGTGGGCGACGTCGGCTCGGTTCTGGCAGACATGCTTGTGGAGTGGCGCAAGGGCAATCACGAAGCGCAGAAGGCCGAGTTGAACGACTGGTGGGCACAGATCGAGACATGGCGCGCGCGCAAGTCGCTTTCTTACAAGCCGAATGACGACGTCATCATGCCGCAATATGCGTTGGAGCGGCTTCATGCGCTGACCAAGCATCGCGAGACCTACATCACCACCGAAGTCGGTCAGCACCAGATGTGGGCGGCCCAATATTACGGGTTCGAGGAGCCGAACCGCTGGATGACATCAGGCGGCCTCGGCACCATGGGTTACGGTCTGCCCGCTGCCATGGGCGTGCAGATCGCCCATCCGGATGCGCTTGTGGTCTGCGTCGCGGGCGATGCTTCGGTGCAGATGAACATTCAGGAAATGTCGTCCACCATCCAGCACGGCACGCCGATCAAAGTGATGATCCTGAATAACGAGTATATGGGCAT
>JBCCRF010000280.1:0-2631 GCA_039208305.1 Pseudomonadota bacterium | reverse complement strand
GGTGATCGCTATCATGACCCAGGGCGATTTCGTTTCTTACACTTGGCCGGACCTCATGTCTCAGGTTGGCGCGGCGGTGCAGGAGAAGATCCCCCAAAACTACCAGCTACACCTCATCACTGGTGCAGTGCTGATCTACTCGCTGGTTCTCGTCTTCTTCCTGACCTGAGGACGTTCAACCGCCCGTCATGCTCATGTGGCGAGCGACGGAGGGGGCAGCGCCCGCACGTTCGATAACGAAGTCGTGCCCCTTCGGTTTGCGCCCGATGGCCTCGTCAATTGCCGCATGAAGCAGGTCATCGCTTTCCGACGCACGTAGCGGTGCCCGCAGATCCGCGGCGTCCTCCTGCCCGAGGCACATGTAGATCGTGCCGGTGCAGGTGATGCGCACGCGGTTGCAGCTCTCGCAGAAATTATGGGTCAGCGGCGTGATGAAGCCTAGCCGCCCTCCGGTCTCCTCCACCTGCACGTAGCGGGCGGGACCGCCCGTTTTGTGGGGAATCGGCGTCAGCGTATGGCTCTTTTCCAGTCGCTGGCGAACCAGCGACAGCGGCAGATATTGATCGGTCCGGTCGCCCTCAATATCGCCAAGTGGCATGGTTTCGATGAGTGTCAGATCGAAGCCCTCTCCATGGGCCCAGCGCATCATGTCTTCGATCTCGAACTCGTTGACGCCTTTCAGCGCAACCGCATTGATCTTGATGGCGAGGCCTGCTGTGCGAGCGGCCACCAGCCCCTCCATCACTCTACCGAGTTCACCCCAGCGGGTGATCTCCTTGAATTTCGCCCGGTCCAGCGTGTCGATGGAGACATTCACCCGCTCGATGCCACAATCGACCAGTTCGGAAGCGTGTTTCGCCAGTTGAGAGCCGTTGGTGGTGAGGGTCAATTCGTCTAGCGCGCCGGAGACGCGGTGCCGCGACAGCGAGCGGAACAGCCCCATGATGCCTTTGCGCACCAATGGCTCTCCCCCCGTCAGGCGCAGCTTTCGCACCCCCTTGTCGACAAACGCACTGCACAGACGGTCCAGCTCTTCCAGCGATAGCAGATCGCGTTTGGGCAGGAAGGTCATGTCTTCGGCCATGCAATAGACACAGCGGAAATCGCAGCGATCGGTCACCGATACGCGCAGATAATCCACGGTGCGCCCGAACGGGTCTATCATCTGTTTGTCGGCAGTCTGTTCCATAGCACCACACTAGAGGCTTATGGCTTTCGCGCCAAGATCACACGTGATGAACGCATCCGTGATTTGGTATTGACCGGTTCCGCAACTAGCTTAGCTTCATCCAACCAAGGAGACCCTTTCCATGACACGCCCCTTCACCCTCGCCGCCGCCACCGTCCTTGCCATCGGCACGGCAGCCACATTCGCCCCCGCTGCTTGGGCAAAAGATGGCTCCGGCCGCTTCACAAGCCACAAGAATTACAAGGTGTCCGGCACGGCTACTGTGAAGGGCAACAAGCTCACCCTGTCCGGCTTCCGCACGTCATCCGGGCCGGACCTCCACATTTATGTCGGTAAAGGCAGCGCGTCGCGGCGCGTGGCGAAGCTGAAGGCCAATAGCGGCACACAGACCTACACCCTGCCTGCCGGCAACTGGAGCAGCGTCCACGTCCACTGCAAGCGGTTCAGTTCCACTTTCGGCAGTGCCAGAATCAGATAAACGGATCAGATAGCCGTCAGGCGTTTGCCCCTTCCTCGACCGGCGTTTTCTTG
Source organism: Pseudomonadota bacterium (assembly GCA_039208305.1). Taxonomy (GTDB): domain Bacteria; phylum Pseudomonadota; class Alphaproteobacteria; order Rhizobiales; family Rhizobiaceae; genus Pseudahrensia. The sequence goes on along the minus strand of JBCCRF010000280.1, from coordinate 911 downwards.
CGCCGCTTGAGGGGGCGGGTGAAGACAAGACCGGTCAGCCATCCGAACAATACACCGCCGCCCAGCCATATAATGCCGTCCTGCGTGACAGGAATGGCCGGGCGAAAATCATCCCAAGTGGCCCGCAGCAGGTTCATGTCTAACTCCTGCGCTAGCATGATCGGGCGCAGAAGTGGGACTGAGTCCCTCACGATACTCTGCTGGGCTTTCAGTCTTTCATATCGCGCGATGGTGCGCGACATGGAACGGCCCCGTGACCTGACTAGCTCACTGTCGGCCGTGGTCATGCGACCCAGCGCCTGCCGCCGTTCCAGGTTAGACCCGGCCGCATCCCGGTCGAAATCTTCAACGACACGGGTTAATTCATCCACGGCACCGCCGATGCGCTGGACATATTGTTGCGTGAATTCCGGCGTCTGCGCGAAGGCGACGGCACCAACAACAGCACCGGTGGTGATGACGGATTTGGTAACTCGTCCCATCGCCATTCCTTGGTATCTGGTGCGCTGCGCGAAACACTAGTCTGCGTATTGGAGTACGCTTTCCAATACGATCAAATAGGGCCGTCGTTTGGATTCAGTTAACCCAAAACATCTGTTCCTGCGGGAATTTCTTTGTCCAACTCGCTCATTTCATCCGTTGTAAAGGCGTCGGAGTCTTTCTTCACCCACTCCGATATTTCATCGGTGCCGAGGGAGTTCCGTTGCTGGGGATGGTAATGGCTGTCGGCTCGACTTGCAGGGAAGTGCTAACATGCTGGATCCTACCGTAATTCTACCCTGGCTCACGCCGATCATGTTGTGCGTATTTTCGGCTGGCTTCGTCGTCGTTTGGTGCCAGGAACGCGTGTTCACCAGTGCTCTTCTTTACGCGATTGCCTATCTCGGTCTCGCCGTTAGCTTCGCGTCGGG
>JBCCRF010000279.1:0-2680 GCA_039208305.1 Pseudomonadota bacterium | reverse complement strand
CGCTTTGAAGACCCTGAAAGACCCGGCGAGGCACTGGCCTCCCTGATCGAATGCCGGCTGGAGACGGGTCGCACCCATCAGATCCGCGTCCATCTCACCCATCTGGGCAATCCGCTGCTGGGCGACCCGGAATATGGCCGCGCTTACGCCAATCGCATTGTCCGGCTGCCACAAAAGGCGCAATCGATCTTTTCAGACTTCAATCGGCAGGCGTTGCACGCGCGAACCCTCGGCTTCCGCCATCCCGCAACCGGCGAGACCATGCGGTTTACCGCCGAACCCACGCCCGACATGCAGGCCTTGATCGCGTCGATCGGACAGAATTGATTGCGTCGATCGGACAGAGTTGATCGATGCTCTAGGCTTACGGTCAGAAGACCCGTTTCGGCTTGTTCACGCGCTTTAGATTGGTCACGAATTTCGCCGGCAAGTGCCGCATCAGTGGCGTTTTCAGACCCATGTCCTCCGCGATGCGCCGCAGGTATGTGACGCAGGAAATCAGCGGCCCGTGCCAGATCAAGGCGCGGCGCTTGTGTTTCGCCATGATGACCACAAGACGGTCGAACTCTGCTTCCGTCAGATTTATGCGGTAGCGCGATAGCAGGTAGGCCGCCTCCTGGTCGCCGTCGCTCGGGCCGGTGGAGCCGAAGACGGGAACGATATGGCCGAAACCATAGACGGTGACAGAGTCTGAAGCGGGAGCGAGCCCGGAGATTTCGATCTCGCCGGCCTGCAGGTCGCCATTATCTTTGCGCGGAATATCGCCGTTGGCGTTCAGTTTTCCGAAGGCGACAGCGGCATGGCCGTAGCTCAGCGCATGGCGGGCACGAAATTCAACGAAGTGGGTTTTGCCCCGGGAGAGCGCAGGGCGCTGCAATCCGTTGGGAAAGACGCGGGCCGTACGCCAGATGGGTACGGCGTCGTAGTTTGACGTGTAGACGGAAGCGAACTCGCTCTTTACGGCATAGGGGGATTGCGTTGCGCAACCGGCCAGAACAAGCGGCGCAGCGATGCTGAGCGCCAGAAGGGGGAAACGATACACAGCCCAACCCCGGGGTTACTTCGGGCCGACATTCGGCCCGTACACGAAACTACAAAATTAGTGGGAAAAGCGGGGCAGCCGGAGGTGACCGGCCACCCCAAATTTCAAGTCGTTAGCCGGAAACGGTGACCGGTGCTTTGCCTTTGCCTTTACCGCCTTCGCAAGCGGTGAGGCCGAAAACGGCGACGCATGCCATCATGGCAACGATGAGATTTTTCATGGGATCGATCCTGCTGTTGGGACATATCAGAGCGTCGCCAGCTCAGCGGAACCGTCGACTACCCTGACGCTAGGCGGCGTTGGTTAACAAACAGGTTAAATTTTGCGTTGTTCAAAATGGTTAACAAAACCTTGCAAGCGCAGCCATTAACCGCAGAAGCAGGATTTCTCCCGCTGCTTTGAGCGCTTGATATGATCCGCCCCGATGTACCTCACCGGGATGGGTTTCATGCGTAAACTTGTGAAGACTTTTATTGCAGCAGCCTTCGTGGCGACGCTTGGCCAAGCGGCCCCTGCCGCTGCGCGCTCCGTCGTGTCTGCGGAGATTCCTCGCGGTACCATCGTGGTCGATACCAGTCAGCGCCGCCTTTATCTCGGCCTGGGCCGTGGCAAGGCGCTGTCCTATCGCGTGGCTGTTGGTCGTGCGGGCAAGCAGTGGACGGGCACGACGCGCATTCGCTCCAAGCACTGGAAACCGGCATGGTCACCCACGGCTGAGATCATTCGCGAAAATCCGGGCATCCAGCGGGTCATCCCGTCCATGGCACCCAATAACCCGATGGGTGTTGCGGCGTTGGTGCTGGGCACGAAGCAATATGCCATCCACGGCACCAACCGCCCGGGCAAAATCGGGCAGGCGGTGTCCTATGGCTGCATTCGTATGCGAAACGCGGACGTCGCGGACCTCTACAAACGGGTCGGCAGAGGCACCCGCGTCATCGTCCAGCGTTAGTCAAGTAATGGGCTCCAGGCGGGGTCGCTGCCGAACGTTTGCGTCGGTACCTGCTGCTCGTTCCGGCCCGTCAGGTCGATGGTGTAGAGCTTCGGCCCACCCTGCGCGCCGGGCGCTTCGCGGAAGAACATCAACAGGCGACCATTGGGGGCCCATGTCGGGCCTTCATTGTGGTAGCCCTCAGTAAGGATGCGCTCGCCTTTGCCATCTGGACGCATCACGCCGATCAAGAACTGCCCGCCGGACTGCTTGGTGAATGCGATCAGATCGCCACGCGGTGACCAGACCGGCGTCGAATAACTGCCGGTGCCGAAGGAAATGCGCTGTGGGCTGGAGCCGTCCGCACCCATCACGTAGAGCTGCTGGCGGCCGCCACGATCGCTTTCAAACACGATACGACGCCCGTCCGGCGAGAAGGATGGCGACGTGTCGATGGCGGGTGTGTTGGTCAACCGCGTGGTGCTGCGAGAACGCAGGTCCATCGAGTAGATATTGGCGTTACCGTCCTGCTGCAGGCTCATGACGATGCGCTGCCCGTCCGGCGAAAAGCGCGGGCTAAAGGTCATGGATGGGAAGTTGCCCACCACCTCGCGCTGGCCGGTGTCGAGCTGCAAAAGATAGACGCGCGGCTGGCCGCCGGCGAACGACATATAGGTGATTTCCTGCCGCGACGGTGAGAAGCGCGG
>JBCCRF010000278.1:0-2689 GCA_039208305.1 Pseudomonadota bacterium | reverse complement strand
CCGAGATCGACACGCTGCTGCGCGATCGGGGCAAGCCGGTTTCCTGCCTGTCACGCCACATCTTCGCGGGGCTGACAGTGGCGAACGCGCCGGGTGACGAAGCGCATACCAAGCATATGGACGCGCTGAAGCGGGTTATCGACATGGCCCATGTGCTCGCCTCGCCGCTGGTGCGCATCATGACCAACAAGAAGGAGCAAATTCTTTTTGGCCACAACGGCGCGGAAAAATGGAACGTCGCCCATGGTGCGTGGGACAAAACGCTGGAACTGATCGCACCTGCCGTGGATGTTGCGCGCGACGCTGGTATCCGCCTCGTGGTGGAAACCGGCAATGGCACGATGGTCAATTCCTGCTGGACCGGGCGCAAGCTGATCGACGATCTCGATGCAGAAGATGTGCTTCAGGTGCTGTGGGATCCGGCGAACAATTGCTGGTGTCACGAGCGCGCCTGGCCGGATGGATACGACGCCCTGCACGGCGGATATTGCGTCCACATCCATATCAAAGACGTGGAGGTCGACACGCCCCGCGCGACGCTGACGGTCAAGCCGCTGGGCGAAGGGCAATTGGCCGATCAGTTCGAGCCCATGGCGGACGCCCTGCGCGAGGATAGCTATGACGGTGTCATCTCGCTGGAAAGCGTGTTCCATCCTGGCAATGGTGATTTCGAAGCGGGTTTCCGCATGTGCGTGGACCGGTTCAAAGCGATTTTCGGCTAGCGCTTAAGGGCACAAGCCCTTGGCATTCGGTTCGCCACGTCGGCAGAGCCATTTGCGGTGGACCTCCTCGAGCACCCAGCCGCCGTCGCGATAAGCGACATAGGCGATGACCACGCGCCCCTTGACGCTGTCATCCAGATAGCCCTCTTCCGTGCTGTCGATCCTATAGCGATCACCGTCGGTGACGATGAGCATGCCACCGCTGTATCTGCCCTCCGGCCCTTCGGGTCCGTTGGGTGCGAATTGCCCGAGGGCGGCGAGCAACGTTGGCGCAGGCCGTTGTGGCTGTTCCAGTTCGACGGGAAAGAAACCATCGGGAATATCGGACGCGGGCAATGGGGCGCTACCAGCCATGGCGGCGGACGCCCAAAAGAAAAAGGTACCGCAGGAGATCAGCAATCGTTGGGATATGTTCAATGCAGGACGGCGCATGTCAGTTGACCTTACAGCCTCGGCGACGCTCTTCCCGCTTGATGGCGGCGACGATGCGTTGATCCGCTGCCGTCAACTGCGGGTTGTCGGTCCAGCACTCATATTGCGCAAAAGTGCGCTTGCCCAAGCTGGTCATAAAGCAATAGCCAGCCTGCGCGAAAATCAGGTTCCGCTCGTACCACAGATCCACGCAGCTCGTGGCGAAGGCCGGTGCGGGGATGGCGATCATCCCCGCCGCCAAGACACCGCCAATGGTGTGGCGAATGCTCATCAATGAGCGGCAGCCACCGCACGCTTCGCCATGACCTTCACCAGATGGGCGCGGTATTCGGCGGAACCGTGGATGTCGGAGAGCATGTCGCCCTCGTCCACCGTGCAGCCGTCGAGCGCATCGGCGGAGAAGTCGGCGGCGAGTGCATCTTCCATGTCAGTGGCACGATACACGCCGCCGGAAGATGCACCGGTGACACCGACGCGAACCGTATCGCCGTGATGAGCGACGAAAACGCCCGCCATGGCGTAGCGGGAGGCCGGGTTGCGGAATTTTTCGTAAGCGCATTTTTCGGGTGCGGTGAACGATACAGCAGTGATGATTTCACCTTCATTCAATGCCGTCTCGAACATGCCGGTGAAGAAATCATCGGCAGCAATCTCGCGCTGGTCTGTATGGATCGTCGCGTCCAGCGCCATCATGGCGGAAGGATAGTCCGCCGCCGGATCATTGTTGGCAATCGAACCGCCAATGGTGCCGCGATGGCGCACATGCGGGTCGCCGATCCAGCCGCCCATATCGGTGATGCCGTGGCAGACGGCGCGCAATCCGTCGTGAGCCGCGACTTCCGCGTGTGTGGTCATGGCACCAATCTTGACGGATTTTCCGTCGATCGTGATGCCTTTCATGTCCTCGATCTTCGACAAGTCGATCAGATCGGACGGCGCGGCAAGGCGCTGTTTCATTGTCGGCAGCAGGGTCTGGCCACCGGCCAGATATTTGCCCTCATCGCCGATCTTGGAAGCGGCATCCGCCAGGCTGTCGGCGCGGTGGTAAGTGGTCTCGTACATTGGGTCTCTCCCCTCGTTCAATTTCTATGCGATCATGCGGGGCGGATAACCGCCCCGCATAAAATCACTCAGCCGCATCCGTAATGTGACGGTCCATTTGGTTGTTGTCGTTGGAACCGTCCGGCTCGCCCCCTACGCCGAAGTGGATCGCCCTCCACACATTGTGGGGGCTGGCCGGCATGGTGAGGTTCTCGTGGCCGAGCGCATCGGTGATCGCATTGATGACCGCAGGCGGTGAACCGATGGCACCGGCCTCGCCACAGCCCTTGATGCCGAGCGGGTTGCCCGGGCAGAGCGTCTCGGTGGTGGAGACCTGGAAGTCCGGCAGGTCCTCGGCGCGGGGCATCTGATAGTCCATGTAGGAGGCCGAGATAAGCTGGCCTTCGCCATCGTAGACCACATTTTCCATCAGCGCCTGGCCGATGCCCTGCGCGAGACCGCCATGGACCTGACCTTCCACGATCATCGGGTTG
>JBCCRF010000277.1:0-2707 GCA_039208305.1 Pseudomonadota bacterium | reverse complement strand
TTACCGGCAAGTGTCTGCATGTTGGGCATGAAGTCGGACGCGAGTTGCTGGTCGTCCAGCACGATCGTGCAGGAGGTCGCGGTGCCACCCTCGAAACCGGGGAAGCGTTCGGCAAGCGATGGCGGCGGGGTGCCTTGCGTCAGCCCCACACGGAACAGCCGCTCCCCCACCTGTACGTCCCAAGCTTCCAGCGTCGTCGTGTCCGGGAAAGAGCGGAACTCCTCAGCTTCCGTGCGCGGCAGCGGCTTCCACGCCAGCTTCAGCGCCATATCCGAAATCGCCTTCACAGACGGCACCTGCGAATAGCAAACACGGTTGAAGACAAAGACCGGATCGGGGTTCTCGTCAGAATTGCCAAGCGTGGTGTTGGCCTGCTGGGCGTGGGCGGCAGACCAGATGCTTAGACTACTGAAAAATGCGATTGCCGCGAAAAAACCCGCGGCCCTGGCAGCAGCGATGATACAATTGCTCATATTAATTCGTTCCCAGTCCAAAAGCCTTGGTTCTAAGACCGTACACAACGGCAATCAGAAACATCAGATAGCTAGGCAATAAAACACCGGCCAAAAGCGAAAGACTTCTGATTTCACCATCATTGTCCACAACGCGGTCGCCGACAATTCGCGGCGGCGCATGCATTGCCACCTGACAATTGAATTCGATGTATGCGGCTATGAAGAACACAATCAGCAGTGCGATTAGCCCGACAAATCTAGCAGCTCGATCAGCTTTCCGCCGTCGACAAAAGATAAGTGATCCCAATATCAACGCCGGCACGATTGTTGAGATAGCAACCACTAAAGCCAAGCGCGGTGCACTTATCAGGTATGATAGGAACATCGGCCCCATTAAATGGCACACTACCCCTTCACCGCCTTCACAATCTTCTGCGCCGCATCATCCAGATCGTCCGCGGCCACCACATCGACGTCGCTGCCGTTGAGGATCGCTTTGCCTTCTTCGACTTTCGTGCCTTCCAGGCGCACCACCAGCGGCACTTGCAGGCCGACTTCTTTAACGGCTGTCACGACGCCTTCCGCGATCGTGTCGCAACGCATAATGCCGCCGAAGATGTTGACCAGAATGCCCTTCACCTTTGGGTCGGCGGTGATGATCTTGAAAGCGGCCGTCACTTTCTCCGTGGTGGCGCCGCCGCCCACGTCGAGAAAGTTTGCGGGCTCGGCACCGTAGAGCTTGATGATGTCCATCGTCGCCATGGCAAGGCCCGCGCCGTTGACCATGCAGCCGATGTCACCATCTAGCGCCACATAGGCGAGATCGTATTTGGAAGCTTCGATTTCTTTCTCGTCTTCTTCGGTCAGGTCGCGCAATTCCTGCAGCTCGTGCTGGCGGAATTCGGCGTTGCCGTCGAAGGAAACCTTGGCATCCAGCACCCGCAGCGAACCGTTTTCCATCACGATCAGCGGGTTCACCTCCAACAGCGCCATGTCGGTTTCGGTGAAGGCCTTATAAAGCTGGCCGAACAGGGCTGGCGCTTCTTCCGCCGCCTTGCCGCTCAACTCAAAGGCTGAAATTAGCGCCTCGATATTGGCATCGGTAACGCCAGCGGAGTGGTCGATATCGATGGTGTGGATTTTCTCCGGCGTCTCTTCCGCCACCGCCTCGATATCCATGCCGCCCTCGGTAGACGCCACAAAGGAGACCTTCCCGGTTTCGCGGTTGACGAGGATTGAGCAGTAAAGCTCGCGGTCGATATCCGCGCCATCTTCCAGATAGAGGCGGTTGACCTGTTTGCCGTCCGGGCCGGTCTGCTTGGTAACGAGCGTGTTGCCCAGCATTTCTTTCACATGGGAGCGCACTTCGTCGGGCGAGAAAGCAAGGCGAACGCCGCCCTTTGCATCTTCCGGCAGTTCCTTGAACTTGCCCTTGCCGCGGCCACCGGCATGGATCTGCGATTTCACAACATAGAGCGGGCCCGGCAGCGCTTCGATGGCAGCGTCGACATCATCCATGGACATAATCGGCACGCCCTGAGCGACGGGTGCGCCAAAGCCTTTGAGGACCTGCTTGGCCTGATATTCGTGAATGTTCATGGAATGGGGGCTCCCGGTCGTGCTGGCCACTGTTGTGTTGGGCGTGTGATGCGGGCAGCCTTTGCCGGTCGGCAGTCAGCTCCCCCTGAATGACCAGCAGAGCCTAAAGCTTTTATGTCGCAGATGAAAGGCGGAGACGTCGGGAATCCATGCGACTTTCGGGGGCTTTGCCGCCTTCCCCCAGTTTCATCACCATGAACCTGACCATGAATTGTGGCGCAGCGCTACAAGCGCTCCAACCCGCGCGCTTCCGCCTCCTGCGCCACGAGCGGCGTAATCTCACCGAATGTGTGCGGATTATCCGTGCCGCAGCGGAAGGCCGGAGCGGCATCCGCGATTTCGCGCGCCATCTCGTTGGCGCCCTTGTTGGCGCGGGCATCCACCCACCCGACGAGACAGGCCGAACCACGCTCGCTCACCAAGCGATGAACGACGAGCACGTTGCCCTGCGCATTGTCTTCACCGTCGACCGAAAGACCACCCAGCTTGAACCGCAGGATCATCGCCACCGGCACCCCGTCATGCAGCCGCCATTCCATCGCCGGGCCGGGATTGTCGAAAGACATGAACAGCCGTCCCTGCACATCGTCTTCACCAAACGACATGTAAGAGCGGCCATCATAGACATTGATCGTCGCCGTCATCTGCCCCGG
>JBCCRF010000276.1:0-2798 GCA_039208305.1 Pseudomonadota bacterium | reverse complement strand
GCGCGGCTGTCTTCGATTTCCTCAGACAGGCTGTTGATGCTGTTTGCGGCACGCTCCAGCGCCAGCGCGTTTTTGATGCTCTCCTTAACCTCTTCTAGCGGCGTGGTACGCGCTCGGGTGATTTCCGTCACACGGATAATGACCGGGCCGAAGGGTCCATCGATCACATCGCTGATGGCGTTCACCTCCAAGCCGAAAGCGGGTTCTTGCAGATGCGCGGGAAGTGCATCTTTCGCCAACACGCCCAGATCGGCATCGGCTATGGTGCGGTCTGTCTCGGCAACAACGGTCTCGAAGAAAGCACCATCTTCCAGCCGTGCCTTTGCAGCCTCCGCGTTTTCACGGTTCGGGAACGCGATCTGCTGCACGCGGCGGCGCTCGGCTTCCTGATAGGCAGCGATGCGCGCCTGATAGTCGGCTTCGATCTCGGCATCAGTCACGTCCATGTTGGCAGCGAGGTCTTGCGGACGAAGAACCAGCAGGTCGAGCTTACGATATTCGGGAGCGGCGTAATTTGCCTTGTTCTCTTCGAAATAGGTCGTCAACTGCTCAGCCGTGGGGGCGGGGGGCTCACCTGCGAGTTCGGGCGTGATGGTCAGATATTCGAACACGCGCTCTTCCTGTGCGTAATTCGTCAAAGCCGCTTCAAACGTGTCAGGCAGGATGGGGCCGTCGGCGAAAGAGCGCGTAAGTTGGCTGCGGATGGCAGAGGCGTTCTGAGCTTCAATGAAATCGCTCTCCCGCATCTGCGCCTGAAACACGGCCTGACGAAACGTCTCGCGATTATAAGTGCCGGTGGAGTCATGAAAAGCCGGGTTCTCGGCGATCATCTTGGCCAACTGCGCATCCGACAAAGACAAGCCGTTGCGACGAGCGAATTCGTCCAGCGTAGCCCAGGCGATCACGTTGCCCAGCGCGCGCTGCTCGACACCGAAGAGACGGGCCTCTTCGCGGGTCAACCGACGCCCGGCCTGGCGCTGCACCTCGTTTATATTGCGATTGTAGGCCGACAGGAACTCGCGCACCGGAACTTTGGTTTCACCCACAGCAGCAACGGACGTTGTGTCAGTGCCGCTCAGGATTGAACCGGTGATGCCCCACAGGGCGAAGCTGACCACCAGCAGAACCAGCAGAATTTTGGCCGTCCAGCCGGTTACGAAATTGCGCAGGGCACCAAGCACGTCGAAAACCTCATCGGGCAAAACCAGTCGCGATTGTAGGCAGAATCCGCCCTCGCGTTTGCCGGCAACATATGGGGGCGCATGCGGTGCCGCAAGGCGCAGGCTACTGCTAAGCTTTGCATTTGCGCCGCGGGGCTGTAGGCCACACGGCAATGTGTTCGACCGATAGATGGCTGATGATGGAGCCGCCCCCATGACACCCGACATTAAACCGCTGGTCGCGGGCAACTGGAAGATGAATGGTGAGCGCGACAAGCTGGACCAGCTTGCGCTTCTAGCGGCCGGAATGGATGCGGAACTGGCTGAAAAGCTGGATCTCGCTGTCTGCCCGCCCGCCACGCTTCTCTACGTTGCGACAACGCTGGCGGAAGACACACCGCTGATGGTGGGCGCACAAAACTGCCATGCGGAGCGTGATGGGGCCCATACGGGCGAAATTTCCGCAGAGATGATCGCCGATTGCGAGGCGGATTTCTGCATCGTTGGCCACAGCGAGCGCCGCACAGATAATGGCGAAACGAATGCGGACGTCGCCGCGAAAGTGAAGGCCTGCTGGCGTGCCGATCTGACCGCCATTGTCTGCATCGGTGAGACCGAGGCGCAATACGATGCGGGGCAGGCGGAAGAGGTGCTGCGGGAACAGCTTGCGAAATCCATTCCCAATGGCGCGGATGATGAAAACACTGTCATCGCCTACGAACCCGTGTGGGCAATCGGTACGGGCAAGACGCCGAGCCCGGATGATATCAAGCAAATTCACGCATTCATTCGTGAGGAATTGGCCCAACGTTTCGGCATTCACGGCGAACAGATGACCATTCTCTATGGCGGTTCGGTCAAACCGACGAATGCAGCCGAGCTTTTGATGATCGAAAATGTCGACGGCGCATTGGTGGGTGGCGCGAGCTTGAAAGCGACCGACTTGCTGGCCATATGCGAAGTGTATCGGAAGACGTAAGACCGTCTGGCGGTGGCAGCGTTTGCATTATTTGCCGTTTCCACTAAGACGCGCCGAGGCGCCTTTCGGCACCCTTCATTTCTGACAGGCAGTTTTCGACCCATGACGACAGTCCTCATCGTTGTTCACATCATGCTGGTTTTGGCGCTCATCGTGCTGGTGCTTCTCCAGCGATCCGAAGGTGGTGCCCTGGGTATTGGCGGTGGGGGCGGAGGCGGCGGTGGCGGCGGCTTCATGTCCGCCCGCGGTGCAGCTGATGCGCTGACGAAAACGACGACCATCGTGGCTGCCGGCTTCTTCGCAACCTCGGTTGCGCTCGGCGTGGTGGCAAACCGCGACAACCGCACCGAAGACATTTTGCGTCAGGTGGAAACCGCACCAACGGGTGTGCCGACCGATGCCGGTGAAGGCGTGCCGTCGACCGCACCAGATGCGGGCAGCCTTCTGGAAGACTTGGAAAATCTGGGCGGTGAACAGCCTCCGACGGGCGTTCCGACCGAATAATCGAGATCTCGGATAGCGTCGCGCGGCTTTTCCCGCGCGAACTGTGTGAAAAGCGGCAAAACGGTTTTGCTTTTGCGGGCAGGGCAGCTAAGGCTCACCTCCCATGGCGCGATTTGTTTTTATCACTGGCGGCGTGGTTTCTTCCCTTGGAAAAG
>JBCCRF010000275.1:0-2827 GCA_039208305.1 Pseudomonadota bacterium | reverse complement strand
GATCCGCTCGACTTCGTTGATGGTTGGACCGATCACGCTGAAGGACAGGCGCGAGGCGACACCAATATTTCCGAACATCAACCGCCCGCAATTGATGCCGAGGCCGAAGCGGAATGGTGTCTTCCCAGCCTTCCTACGGGCATCATTCACCTGTTGCGCCCGCTCGAAGGTCGCGTGCATGGAGCGGTTTGCTGCACACACGGCATTGGCCCGCTCCTCCTCCGTGGTGAAGGGGAAGATCGCCAGCACCGCATCACCGATAAAATCTAGCACTTCGCCACCGTTCTCGATTGGTGGACCCGCGGTGCAGTCGAAATAGTCATTCAGCATCTCGAGGAAATCGTCCGGCTTCATCGTATCGGCCAGCGCCGTGCTGTCGCGCATGTCGGCATACCAGACGATGGCCTGAGTCTCGCGCCCGTCGCCTAGCATGATGGCACCGTCCAGCACCTCGCGGGCGGCGTGGTGGCCAAGATAGGTTTCGGTAATGTTGTTGGCGATGCGCTGTTGCACCGCGTTCTTCACCGCTGTCGCAAGACGCCTCTGGATTTTTGCAAGCGCAGCCAGATCATCTTCGGAAAAACCGCCCTCGCGGTTGCAGGACCATGTGACGAGGATTCCAGTCTCGTTCTGCACACGGCGGCGGGTGCTGCCATTGAAGGGCGTTGATTTGAGAAAATAGTCGGTAAATCCCTGCTGTTCGAGCTCTTCCAGGATCGGGAAATCCACCAGCCGGTTTGGCCCATCGAGATTGCGGCGCAACATGTCGAGGTCCTTTTCGAGCATGTAGTGCATGGGGCTGGCCAGCCACTGTTCCGATGCCTCGTCCTGATGACGAAATTGCTCGAACTCTGTATCCGCACCCATCTTCCACAAGATGGTTTCGGCCTGAAACAGGGGATGCAGTGTTGGCCATGTCAGCCGCGCGCGAGTGACTGGAATGCCTGCCGCATGCAGGCGGTTGCACAGCGCCTCAAACATGGACACGATTTCAGGCTCCGACAGCGCCTGATCGATCAGCCATTCACCGATCTCGTTGATGATGGTCTGTCCGGCCATGGCACGCACCTTTATCGTATTATACCGATGATCATATGTCGGGTCGCCAGCGGCGCAATTCAAGCGGTCGCCGCACGCTAATTTCAGGTGATCGCTGCGTTCAGCGCCCGTTGTTTCTTGAGTTCCTGCCGCTTCAGCGAAATAGAGGCAATTATCACCCCAGTTGTCACCAGACCGACCAGCAGGGTGCAGACGGCGTTGATTTCCGGTGTTACCCCCAGCCGCACCTGGCTGAAGATCTTCATCGGCAACGTCGTCGCGCCGGGACCGGAGACAAATTGCGCGATGACGAGATCGTCCAGCGACAGGGTGAAAGCCAGCATCCAGCCCGCCGCGACCGCAGGCGCAATGATCGGCAACGTGACGTAAAGGAACGCCCGCGCTGGCGTTGCGCCAAGGTCTTGCGCCGCTTCTTCCATCGACGGGTCAACCGACATCAACCGCGACTGCACGACGACGGCAACAAAGCACATGGAAAAGGTGATGTGGGCCAGCATCACTGTGACAATGCCGCGATCCATGTTCACCGCCACGAAAAGCAACAGCAGCGACAGGCCAGTGATAACCTCCGGCATGACAAGGGGTGCGTAGATCATACCGGAAAACAGGAACCGCCCGCGGAACCGTGTGAAGCGGACCAGCGCCAAGGCTGCACAGGTGCCCAACACCGTCGCCACCGTGGCTGAGACGAAGGCAACTTTCGCCGTCACCCAGGCGGCGTTCATCAGACCCTCATTGGCGAAGGCTTCCGAATACCATTTGGTGGAGAAGCCCGCCCAGACTGTAACCAGCTTCGACTCGTTAAAGGAGTAGATGATGAGCAGCAGGATCGGCACGTAGAGAAACGCGAAGCCGAAGATCAGCGACGTGATGTTGAACGGCGTGAGGCCTCTGTTCATCTCGCCTCCTCCCGCGCCCGCGCTTCGCTGCGCTGGAACAGCATGATGGGAACAAGCAAGATCAACAGCAGCACAATGGCGACGGCGGAGGACACCGGCCAATCGCGGTTGGAGAAGAATTCGTCAAACAGCACACGTCCGATCATCAGCGTCTCCGACCCACCGAGCAGACTGGGGATGACGAACTCCCCCACTGCCGGAATGAAGACCAGCAGACAGCCTGCCACTACGCCGGGCAGAGAGAGCGGCCACGTCACCTGCCAGAACGCCCGCACCCGCGTCGCGCCAAGATCGGCAGCAGCCTCCAGCAGGTCCGGCGATTGCTTTTCTAGGTTCGCGTAGAGCGGCAGCACCATGAAGGGCAGATAGCTGTAGATGATGCCGATATAGACCGCCGTATTGGTGTTCATGATCGTCAGCGGTTCTGAAATGACGCCCAGCCACAGCAGGAACTGGTTCAGCAGACCCTCTTTTTTCAGAATGCCAATCCACGCGTAAACGCGGATCAGGAAGGACGTCCAGAAGGGCAGGATCACTAGCATGAGCAGCAGCGGCCGCCAGTTCCGCGGCGCGCGGGCCATGCCATAGGCCAACGGAAAACCGATCAGCAGAGTTAAAAACGTCGATATCGCTGCGATCTGGAGGCTCGACAGATAGCTCTTCCAATAGAGCGCGTCCTCGGTGAGGAAAACGAAATTGTCGAACGAGAACAGCTGCGCATCCGCCCACCAGCCGCGAATGCCATCAATGAAATCGAAGGCCGGAAGATAGGGCGGCATGGCGATAGCCGGCTGTGACAGCGACAGTTTCGCCACCAGCGCAAAAGGCGCAAGGAAGAAGATCGCAAGCCAGATGTAGGGCAGCCAGAT
>JBCCRF010000274.1:0-2859 GCA_039208305.1 Pseudomonadota bacterium | reverse complement strand
TAGATGTGGAAGGTCTTCACTACGAGGTCGATAGCGGCAAGCGTTCCTTGTCCATTCTGCGGAACATCAGTTTCTCACTGAAATCCGGTAACGTGCTGGCGATCATCGGCCCTACCGGTGCGGGTAAATCAACCTTGGCCAAGCTTCTGGCAGGCGCGACGCAGCCGACGTTCGGTTCCATCCGACTGGATGATTTTGATCTGTCCATGTGGCCGGATAACCGTCGCGGTTCGTCCATCGGCTACGTGCCGCAAGATGCGCGGGTGTTCCCGGGCACGATTGCCGAAAACATTTCGCGTTATGAGACCTACCCCGATGAGGATAGAGTGATTGAGGCCGCTCGTCGTGCCGGTATTCACAGCCAGATTGCCAAGATGCCGGATGCCTACGCGACCATCGTGTCGTCCGACAATCATGCGCTTTCCGGTGGCCAACAGCAGCAGGTGGCATTGGCTCGTGCCTTCTATGCAAGTCCACGCGTGTTAGTGCTCGATGAGCCCAACGCACATCTGGACCAGGCATCGGAAGACGCATTGCTGCGCTCGCTTTCGCTGGCGCGCGATGAGGGTGTTTCCTCCATCGTGGTCTCGCAGCGCAGATCCATTCTTAAGGTCGCCGACTTCGTGCTGACCATGAACGATGGAGAAATCGTCTCCTACAAGGAGAACCACGGCCAGTGGCGCGCCCGCCATAGCGATGACCGTGAGCCGGTTACTGCGCCACCGATGGCAGGCCAAAAGCCGGAAGTTTCGGTGCGACAGCTCAACGCCGCCGCGCCACGCCGCGACGGTCAGGTCCGCGTGGAGGCCGAGACCTGATCGTGACCCCGGCCAAAGACTCATCCGATATCCGCTGGCACGGTGATGCCCGCACGGACAGCAACCCGGTCATTCGGTTCGGTTTCTGGTCGGTCTGTGCCATCATGCTCGTCTTCCTGCTGTGGGCGACAATGTTCCCACTCGCATCTGCAGTCATCACGCCGGGAACATTTGTTTCTCAGGGTAAGAACAAGCTCGTGCAACATCAGACCGGCGGACGTGTGTCTCAAATTTTTGTGCGTGATGGCGATTTCGTTCTGGAGGGCCAGCCGGTTCTTGCACTCGACACGACGTCGGCCCAAGCAGATCTCACGAAGCTCGAAGCGCGTTTCGAAACACTGACAGCGCTAAAGCTGCGTCTGGATGCCGAGCGTTCCGGTGGTTTGCGCGCTGCGCCGTTGACTGCGGACGGCGTTGCCCCCCTAACCACCAGCACAATTGGCGAAGGTTTGGGTGGTCTGCGTCTGCGCTCTGGCGATGGTGAGTTGGTGGAACTGGCGGCCAGCGCGCCACCACCGCTGAAGGTGACGCCTGCTGACAACGCCATGCTTCAAAGCCAACGCGATGCCTATTTCAGCGGTCGTGCTTTGTTGAAGAACAAGCTCGAGGGCCTCGAGCGGAAGGCGGAGGCGCTAACTGATCGACGGGTCGGGCTGGACGCGCGCATTCGTTCGCAATCTGCGTTGCAGGAGATGACACGGGACGAGTTGCGCCGCCTTAAACCGCTGGCGCAATCAGGCTACGTCGCCCGCAGTCGTGTCGATGGCCGTGCCCGCGCGCTGCTGGAGTTGGAAGGTGTCATTACCGATCTGGAGTCGGAGCAATCTGCGCTTGATACACAGCTGCAAGAAATCCGCATTGAGATGAACAAGCTGCGGCTTGAAAGCGTCGATGCCGCGACGCAGGAATACTCCAAGATCATCGGTGAGTTGGCCGAGCTGAGGGACTCCCGGTTGGCCGCCCAAGCCGCCGTTGCCGGCGCTTTGGTGCGCGCGCCTCATTCGGGCCACCTGATCAAGCTTGCAGTTACCACCGTGGGAGGCGTCGTTGGGGCAGGCGATATAATCGGCGAGATTGTGCCGAAAGGACTGCCGCTCGTCGTGGAAGCGCGGGTGCTTCCCGGCGACATCGACTATGTGAAAATTGGACAAGAAGCTGACATTGTCGTCACCGCCTTCAATCGACGCCTCGATGATAGTCTCACGGGTAGCGTCATCTACAAGGCAGCCGATGCGCAGCGCGACGAGAAGACCGGAGATCCATTCTTCTCCGTTCGACTTGCGATCGCGCCGGGTCAGATCGACCGCGCGGGCAGCGAAAAACGTATGATGGATATTCAGGCCGGTATGCAGGGTGAGATCTACATCCACACCGGCAGCCGCACCTTCATGACCTATCTGGTCAAGCCGATGATCGACAGTTTCCGACGCGCGTTCCGCGAGACGTAGGGGAAGAGAAGAAGACGAATTGCAAATTGCCATCGTGGTTAACGATTTGTGCAGGCTGCAATGAAAGAGTGAGGGCGGACGAGTAGGTCCGCCTGTCGAGTTGCGTAGCGCCACCATGTTTCGGGGCGTTTGAGTGAGTGTGTATGATGAGCAGTCCTTTGGACATCACGAGAGCCGGAAGGTTGTCCCGCGTGGCACACCTGTCGCTGCTTCGCGCGTGCCTTGCATCCACCGCTCTCTGCTTTTGTCTCTCCACCACCGCATTTGCCGAAGGTCTCGTGCTGCGCGGGTCCTCGGCGGACCCGGCTGTTGCACAACCTTCGTTGCGAGGAACGACTTCGGCCAAACCGCAGACGCAGGGTCTGTCACTGAAACCGTCACTGGGCGTGGTTCGATCATCCAGCCCCAATCGTATCCGGAAGGCGGTTCGCAAGCCCGTACCGAAAACAGTCGCCACGCCGACCCGCAAAGCGACCAAAGCAGGCGAGACCGTCGCAGCTCCGGAGCATATGGGTGCCTACAACGGCCCGTCACGATTGGGAGACGATCCCTTCGCACCGGGTGAGGCTTCGGTATCAAGAACGAGAGCGGAT
>JBCCRF010000273.1:0-2896 GCA_039208305.1 Pseudomonadota bacterium | reverse complement strand
TTGGTGATCAGTTTCCGCGTCCGCGAGGCCCATTGCATGGCGTCGGGGTGAAACAGCAATTGGTTTTCTTCCGCCAGCTGAAACATGCGAATGATCTGCACAGGATCGTTCTCGAAGATCCCCGGCCCATCAGGGCAGATGCGGTTGTTGGAGACCTCGAAATCATCCTCACCGGGCAGCGTCTTGGAGCGGCGGCGGAAACTCTCCCAGATGCCGGTGATGCCGCTGGCCTGTTTCGCCTGCTCCTCCTCCAATTTGGAGCACATGATGCGCGTTAGATCGCCCACATCCTTCGCCACCAAAAAGTAGTGCTTCATGAAGCGCTCGACGGCGGAGAGACCCGGGCGGTCATCGTAGTGCAACCGTTCCGCCAGCAGCGGCTGCATGTCGAAGGACAGGCGCTCCTCAGCTCTGCCCGTAAGGTAGTGCAAGTGAATGCGGACAGCCCAAAGGAAATCCTGCGCCTTCTCGAATTTGCGGAACTCCGCCTTCGTGAACACGTCCTTGCCCGCAAGCTCCGCCTTGGAGGCGACACCGTAGTGGTACTTCGCGATCCAGAACAGCGTGTGCAGATCGCGCAAGCCGCCCTTATCTTCCTTGACGTTCGGTTCGACCCGATAGCGTGACGATCCCGATTTCACATGACGTGCATCACGCTCGGCGAGTTTGGCAGCAATGAATTCTGGCTTGGTCTTCTCCACGATATCACGGTCGAAGCGGACGCGCAGATCATCGTAGAGCGCCTCCTCGCCCCACAAATACCGCGCTTCCAACAGCGCGGTGCGGATGGTCATGTCATCTTTCGCCAGCGCAATGCACTGGTCGATATTGCGTGTGGAATGGCCAACCTTGTAGCCGATGTCCCACAGCATATAGAGCATGTATTCGACGATCTGCTCGCCCAGCGCCGTCTGCTTGTAATCGAGCAGGAACAGCAGATCGAGATCGGAACCTGGCGCCAGCAATCCGCGCCCGTAACCGCCCACTGCCACGATCGCCATGCGCTCCCCTGACGACAGGTTCGCTGTGCGGAAGACATGGGTGATTGCAAAGTCATAGAGCACGCGGATGATCTCGTCTTCCAGCGCGCTGATGCGCTCCGCTGCCGCCTGACCCGAGCCATCCTCCAGCAGCAAACGCTCAACTTCAGCGCGACCGGAGCGGGACGCTGCCTTGAACAGCGCAAGGGCCTGTTTGCGGATATCGGCAGACGAGCCGTCTCCCTGTTGCTCCACCGTGAGCAGAGAAAGCGCTTCGCGTAGGGCATCCGCATCGACGATGCAGGCCATCTGAAGATCAGGCGTGGACATGGGGCGCTTGTAGGCAAGCCGTGCCATCGTGGGAAGTGGGAAAGGGTGCGGTTTGAATGGTGCGCGAAACCGGCTAGGACCGCGTAACGTCTTCATCCTTCGACCAAGTGGACCTGCATGTCACTTCGCCAACTCTGCATCGACAAGGGAATGCGGATGACCGAGCAGCGGCGCATCATCGCCGACGTGCTGGAAGAAGCCGTCGACCATCCCGATACGGAAGAGCTGTACCGCCGCGCGGCATCCCGCGATCCGGGCATTTCCATCTCGACGGTCTATCGCACCGTGGCACTGTTCGAAGATGCAGGCATCATCGAACGGCACGATTTTCGCGATGGTCGCGCACGCTACGAACCCGCGCCGGAAGACCATCACGACCACCTGATCGATACCCGCACGGGCCGCGTGATCGAGTTTCGTAACGAGAAGATCGAAGCGCTGCAGGAAGCGATCGCCCGAGAACTGGGCTACAAGCTGGTGGATCACCGTCTCGAGCTCTATGCTGTGCCGCTGGATGATAGCGACAATGAAGGCAGCGGGGACAACACCGACTGATGGCGCAGGTGCGGCTTGTTCTTGCGCTGGTGCTGGCAGCACTTTGGCTGTTTGCACTGTTGCCGTTCCATCTGGTCGCCTTGGTCTTGCTGAAGTTCGGCCTGCGCTTTCCCGCCGGGCGCATCCCGGTTGTTTTTCACAAAGGGCTGCTGAAGCTGTTCGGTGTTCGCTGTCATGTCTCGAACGGGATGCCGAAGGACCGGCCGCTGCTGCTGGTAGCAAACCATGTGAGCTGGCTCGATATCGTCGTGCTCGGTTCCATCGCACCACTGAGTTTCGTCGCCAAATCCGACATGAAGAGCTGGCCGATTTTTGGACAATTGGCACAGTTGCAGCGCACGGTCTTCGTGGAACGGGGTGACCGGCGAGGCTCCGCCATTCAGGCGGGCGAGATTGCCGAGCGCCTGGTGCTGAACGAGGTGATGGTGCTGTTTCCTGAGGGCACGACCACAGACCACAACCGCATTGAGCCGTTCAAGACGTCCCTGTTCGAAGCTGCCAAGCTGGCGTTGAAGGAATCGGCGGTGGATCACGCAACGGTGCAGCCGGTCGCGATTCACTACACTCATCTGCACGGTCTGCCGCTCTCCCGCGCCGAGCGCCCGCACGTCGCCTGGCCGGGCGAAATCGGGCTCGGCGAAAGCCTGCTCCCCCTCGTCCGGACCGGTGCGCTCGACGTGCATGTGAAGCTCGGCGAGCCTGTGGTGTTCGATAAATCAACCCACCGCAAGAAAGTGGCAGCGGAGACACGCGCCACCATCGAAGCGATGCTCGATCCGTCGCAGGCATGACACCGCGCTTTGCCTCACGGCGGAATCGGCTTATGTGAACTCCATGCAAAGTAAAAGCACACCCAAGCCCGCGAAAAAGGTCTTCATCCAGACCTGGGGCTGCCAGATGAATGTCTACGATTCCACGCGCATGAGCGATGCGCTGGAAGCCGATGGCTATTCACCAACGACATCTGCCGAAGACGCCGATCTGGTGTTGCTGAACACCTGCCACATTCGTGAGAAGGCGGCCGAGAAGGT
>JBCCRF010000272.1:0-2950 GCA_039208305.1 Pseudomonadota bacterium | reverse complement strand
ATCGCGAGCGGCGACGACCGGCCCGCCATTATTGTTGGGCCCGTCGCCGGAGACATCGATAACGCGGCGCATGCCAGTAAAGCCGTTGTCCACGAATTGCTGCGCGCCATGGCGCAGCGCGCCGGAGATCGACGTGCGCCGCAGGCTCGGGTCGAACTGCGCCGTCAGCTTCAGCGCGATGCGTTCGGCATCCTCCGCGGTTTCCACCAACGTCCACGGTATAATCGTGCGGTGGGAATGACGTCCCGCCCATTCGAAATACGTGATGGCTATGCGCCCCAACAGGCCGGATCGGATCGCCTTGATGACATCTGGACTGGTCAGCGCCGTTGCATAACCGCGCCGCTGGATCTCCAACTCCCGCGGTGACATCGATCGGGAAACATCCACGGCCAATACTAATTCGACATCGACCTCCACGTACGCAGCCTGAGCCATCGGCGCAATGGCGATGAACAGCCAGACGATCAACAAAGTTCTGAGCCGCGCGATACACATGCGCGAAGCGTGTCGCAGCTTCAGCAGTCGCGCAAATCACATTTACGCATCAAACGTTCAGCGACTAGCTCCATTTAATGGAGCAGCCCATCGACGGTTGCTGCTCTCGTGGGCCTTCACCGGTTTCGCCGATCTGACGCATCGCCATTAGCAATTCAGGGGTGCGGTTGGTGGCGTCGCGCATCCCCGCATCGTCCAGCCGACCGCGATATTGGAGTTCACCTTTGCCGTTCAGGCCAAAGAAATCCGGCGTGCAGATGGCACCGTAGGCTATGCCGACGCTTTGGTCTTCATCGACCAGATAGGGGAAGGTGAAACCGTATTTCTGCGCAAATGCCACCATGTTCGGCGGAGAGTCGGCAGCGTAGTCGCGATAGTCATTCGACATCACAGCCAGCACGCCGAAGCCCTCGTCTTGCAACGCTTTCGCATCGGCAGCCAACCTCTCCGCCACCGCAACGACATAGGGGCAGTGGTTGCAGATGAACGCGATCAGCAGCCCGTTACCGGTGAGATATTCGGACATGGTGTAAGACCGACCAGACGGATCGGACAGAGTGAATTCAGGTGCTTTCCAACCGAAATCGCACAGCGGGGTGTCGAGTAGAGCCATGTCCGTCGTATCCTATGTTTTACGCGCCGTCACATACCAGCCGTGAACGCCTTCCTTGCGCATGTAGTGATCTAAGCGCTGTTCTAAAACGACCCACTGATCTTCGACTTGCAGTGTTGCGATGGCGTCTTGAAAGCCGCCGGTTTGCCAAACGCCTTCGTTGACCGTGAAACAGATCAATCCGCCCCGCCGCGTAAGCCGCAGAAGCTCGTTCATCCCTTCGGTTCCGAGATGTCCATGGGTGAATACACCGACGCACAAAACGACGTCGTAGCTTTCACTGGGCAAGGACTCGTCGCCACCCAGCAGGAACAAGCGGCCATAGCCGCGCTTTTTCGCGATCTCCAACATCTCCGGAGAGATGTCTGCGCCGTCAAAGATTGGGAACCCCGCCTTCTGAAGATGCAGCCCCACGAGACCGGTTCCGCAGCCGTAGTCGAGCACCGCCAGCTCACGTGCCTCACAATGCCGGGTGAGCATTGCCACGGTATTGGGCTGCGAAACGGTTTCCAGAGCGTGGTCGTTGTCGTGGTCGTAGTCACTTGCCCAATCGGCATAGACCTTGAGGAGTTGTTGGGTCTGGTCCGCTTGCGGGTCAAGATCGTGGTACCGATCGATGCCGTGATCTTTCGAGTTCTTGCTCACGGCACCAATCACCTACAACGGCAAATTATCGTGCTTCCTCCACGGGTTCTCCAGCGCCTTGCCCTTCAGCATCGCGAAGGCTCTGCACAGGCGCTTCCGCGTTTCGGCGGGTTGAATGACATCGTCGATGAAGCCTTTTTCCGCTGCCACGAAGGGGTTTGCGAAGCGGTCTTCGTAGTTTTTGGTGTGGTCGGCAATTTTGTCGGCGTCGCCGAGATCCTGCCGGTAGATGATCTCCACCGCACCCTTGGCTCCCATCACCGCGATTTCTGCGGTGGGCCAAGCGTAGTTGACGTCACCGCGCAGGTGTTTCGACGCCATCACATCGTATGCACCACCATAGGCCTTGCGGGTGATGAGGGTGACCTTCGGTACCGTCGCCTCGCCATATGCGAAGAGAAGTTTCGCGCCGTGCTTGATGACGCCACCGAGTTCCTGGCTGGTGCCGGGAAGGAATCCGGGCACGTCCACAAGCGTGAGAATTGGTATCGAAAACGCATCACAGAAGCGCACGAAGCGTGCCGCCTTGCGCGATGATGCGATGTCCAGAACGCCCGCCAGCACCAGCGGTTGGTTGGCGACGACACCCACGGTCTGCCCTTCCATGCGGACGAAGCCGGTCACGATGTTGCCCGCGTAGTCCTTCTGCAACTCGAAGAAGTCGCCCTCGTCTGCCAGCTTAAGGATCAATTCCTTGATGTCGTAGGGCTGGTTCGGATTGTCAGGAATGAGCGTTTCCAGCGAGGTCTCTTCGCGATCGGGCGAATCGAAGAAGGGACGAACCGGTGCCTTGTCGCGGTTGTTAAGAGGCAGGAAATCGTAGAGGCGGCGCATCTGGCGCAATGTCTCGATATCGTTGTCGTAGGCGCCATCAGCAACGGAGGATTTCGTGGTGTGGGTCTTTGCGCCACCCAGTTCTTCGGCTGTGACGATCTCATTGGTGACGGTCTTCACCACGTCCGGGCCGGTGACAAACATGTAGGACGTATCGCGCACCATGAAGATGAAGTCGGTCATGGCGGGCGAATAGACCGCGCCGCCCGCGCAGGGCCCCATGATGACGGAGATCTGCGGCACGACGCCAGAGGCGAGCACGTTTTTCTGGAACACATCTGCATAACCGCCAAGCGACGCGACGCCTTCCTGAATGCGCGCGCCGCCGGAATCGTTCAGGCCGATGACGGGCGCGCCGTT
>JBCCRF010000271.1:0-2992 GCA_039208305.1 Pseudomonadota bacterium | reverse complement strand
CGCGGCGCAAGATCGGCCACCAACTTGCCGAAACCTTCCCAAAACGCGTCGGTGTCCACACCGGTCCCGGGCAGCACCTCCGTGTTGATGAAGTCATGGAGGACTTTTTCGACCTGAAGGCCGCCTGCGGTGACGCGATCGCTCATATTCATTTCTCCTCGAGTGGGCCGCTTTCGGCCCGGGGTTGCCGGCTATGTGCTTGTTTTCATGCCAGTCGATTATGTGCCGGGGTTTTCGCCGCTCGACCGAAGCCGGTCAAGCGCAGCGTCCTTACCCTTCAGTTCAATACTGTTGAACTGAAACGGGTTGCCGATCTAATTGCTGAGGGTCTTCAGCCCGTCGAGCCCGGTCTCCAACCAGCCCTGCGGCATGCCGTGGCCGCCGGGATGCAGACACATCTGCACCGCCTGCCCGCTGTCGCATTTTGTGAAACTGCGGCACCAGAAACGGCCCTCGGTTTCTACGATGTCGGGGCGGGAATTGCACTGGTTGGTGCGACGCTGCACGTCCAGTGTCGCGAACACATCGCCCTGATGCCACTCAGCGATGCCACGTCCTTCCAGCGGCACCTGCCGGTCTTTGAAACCGTGAATATGAACAACCTTGCGCGGCCCGCCGGGGCATGTGCGCGCAATAGACCCGTCCGCCTGCTTCACGCCGTTGTCGGGATGGGGACGCCGTAGCGCGCCCGCGACAGGCATCACGCCCGCCACCTGCAGGTTAGAGTAACAGGAGAAATGCCACGCCATCGAGCCGCCGGAGGAGAAGCCGGAAATGACCGTATCATCCAAGTTTAGCGCGAAGCGTTGCGCAACATCGCGCAATACGGCTTCGGTGAACTTCACGTCGTTGCGGTCGCTACGCTTGATGTCGCCCTGCACACGGGCGGGCCAACCACGCATCTCGCGGTTACGGTAGCGCAGCATAGGTCCGTCCGGCGCGATAAGCAGATAGCCCTGATCTGCCAGTGACTTCGCCAAACCTTTGTTCTTGGCAACGCCTGCGCCGGATCCGTTGTGGCCGTGATAGAAAACAAACGGCTTCAAGCCACCCTTCCCGTCCCATCCATCGGGAGCTGCGATATAGTACGTGCCACCATCTTCGCCGGCCACCTCACAGGGCGTCGGCAAGGCACAATCAGTGTTAGCTTGGGCGGATTTGGCGGCCACGCAACAGGCGGCAGTGGCGAGCAGTGTGAGGAGGATTCGCATGTGGCATTCTCTCCACGCAGGTGGATCGGTACAAGGCCGCAGCCGATCACGATTCGGGGAATTGATGGGCGAATTGATAAAAGTCGAACGATTTTCTTGTCCTCGCCTCCACAAGTGACGTTCAGAGTGGGGCCATCTCGAACGCCAAGGCACATCCATGCACGCCCTGAAACAAGATCATTTCAGCGATTTCGCAGCTGCGGAGGCTTTCCTCGCGGCAGATCCCGCATTTGTAGCTTGCGACGTGATGGATGTATGGGCTGAAGATGGCACTCTGATTGTTATCAGTGCCGAAACCCTGCCAGCCTCGGCCGTCGACAGGCTGCGGGCCGATTGTTGGGCGGGCGAGATCGAAGCCTATCGCGCACTCGACATGTTAGGCTGAAACCCACAACGTCTCGCTATGCAGGGACGAAGCGACCTCTGCCCGCGTTTGCCGTTCACTTAGCCAAATTGCCCCTGTAAGCTGTGCCATTGGCGCCCGCCCGATCAACGTCATCGGGGCAAACGAGAACGGCATTCATGGACAGTATTCCCCTGCAGATTGCGGTCATTGGTGCCGCTGGTATCGCCGCACAATGGGTCGCATGGCGCATCCGCATTCCCGCCATTGCCTTGCTGCTGGTCGCTGGTTTCTTGCTGGGGCCGGTATTGGGCTATCTTAATCCCAAAGCAGATTTCGGCGATCTCTATAAACCCGTCATCGGGTTGGCAGTGGCTATCGTGCTGTTTGAGGGCGGACTGACGCTCAACTTCTCGGAAATTCGCGAGACCTCGCGCGCCTTGAAGCGGGTGATCATTGTCGGCGGGCCGCTGGTGTGGGTCTTTTCCACCATCTCTGCCCATTACGCGGCAGGGCTGCCGTGGGCGGCGGCTGCGGTTCTGGGCGGCATCCTCGTCGTTACCGGTCCGACCGTCATCATGCCGCTGTTGCGGCAAGCGCAATTGAGCCCCCGCCCCGCCTCACTTCTGCGGTGGGAGGCGATCGTCAACGACCCGATCGGTGCGCTCTTCGCAGTGCTCGCCTTCCAAGTCTATCTGGTTCTCTACGGAGATCTCGCCGGTTACACGCTGTTGGGCATGGTTGTCCTCGGAGCGGTCGTGGCGGTGGGCGGCGGCTTGCTGTTGGGTCGCCCCATCTCGTCGATCTTCGCGCGAGGTCTGGTGCCCGATTATCTCAAGGCGCCGGTGCTGCTGGCCGTGGTTCTGCTGGCCTTCGCCGTCTCCAACATGATCCTTGAAGAGTCCGGCCTGCTCACCGTCACCGTGATGGGTATCGTCATGGCGAATTCGAAGATGGCGAGCCTGACGGAGCTTCGCCGCTTCAAGGAAACGGTAACAGTGCTACTGGTTTCCGGCCTGTTCATCATGCTCACCGCATCGCTGCGCTTCTATGATTTTCAGGCGCTTGGCTGGGGCGCGGTGGCCTTTGTCTTCCTTATCCTCTTCGTCGCGCGCCCAGCGGCCATCATGCTCGCCACCATCGGCTCGGGCATCGACCTGCGCGAGCGGGTGCTGATCTCGTGGATCGCGCCGCGCGGCATCGTCGCCGTCGCGGTTGCCGGTCTCTTCGGCGCAGAACTGGCTGACAGCGGCGTTGAGGCCGGCGGTCAGTTGGTCGCCCTCACCTTCCTCGTGGTGGCCGCAACCATCCTGTTGCACGGCTTCTCGCTCGGTCCACTCGCCAGCGCCATGGGGTTGAAATCAGCGGAGCGTCCCGGCCTGCTCATCGTCGGCGGTTCGTCATGGACGCAGGCGCTCGCCGAAAAGCTGGTTGAGAT
>JBCCRF010000270.1:0-2992 GCA_039208305.1 Pseudomonadota bacterium | reverse complement strand
GTCGGACAGCTCTTGAGGGAGGAAATCGCCGGAATCGAGGCTGATCATCTGCCCCATCTTCATCGCCGCGCCGCGCCCGCCATCTCCGCCGCAATGGAAAACGGGCGCGGCGGTTTGAACTGGTATTTGTCTTCGATGATGAGGCAGTCGAAGAAATTCAGCGCCGCGACCTTCACCGCCACCAGCACCTCGCCCTTTTTCAGCTCAGGCTTGGCGATGTCCTCCACCAAGAGGGTGGACGGGCCACCGGGTTCCTTCGACAAGACGGCTTTCATGGCGGATGTCCTTCGGTGAATTGCAGCGACAGTTTGCTTAGCCAGCACCTATCGCATGGGCGCGCGACTTTCCATAAGGTAGCGCCATGTTCGCCCGCATCGCCTTGCTGTTGCTGCTCCTCGCGCCTGCCACGGCTGCATGGGCCGACGAGACGGATGACACGGCTTTCCTGACCTCGCTCTATGAGAAAGTGCTGTTCGACGAGCAGGATTTCGCGCCGTCATTCCTGCGCGTGATCGATGCTCGCTCCGTTCGCTTGGCGGTGCGGAACCTGCGCCGCAAATACGGGCCGCTGGTGGAAGTAAACGGCAAGGCGCCGCGCTTTTCCATCGCCACGAAGAGCCACACGATACCGGTGATCCTGCGGCGCGATCCGGAAGGGCAGATCGTGCAACTCTCCATCCGCACCCCCAGCCTGCGGGTGGTCGACATCGACAAGCTGCTGGAACGTCTCGATGGTCTGCCCGGCACCGCGTCCGCTTTCATCAGCCGCAATGGCGAGATGACCCATGCTCTGCGGGCCGACACGAAACTCGGCGTTGGCTCGGCTTTCAAGCTGGCGGTGTTGCTGGAACTGCAAGAGGACATCGCCAAAGGATCGCGCCGCTGGAGCGACACCGTAGTGCTCAAGGAAACCGACCGCTCCCTGCCCACCGGCACATTGCAGAATTGGCCGACCGGCGCGCCGCTGACCCTGCAGACGCTGGCCTCGCTGATGATCTCCACCTCAGACAACACAGCGACCGATATGCTGATCGACGTGGTGGGCCGCGATCGCGTCGCGGTGGCGCTCGATTCGGACACCTTGCTGAAGACCCGCGACTTTTTCCAACTCAAGGCCAATCCGTTGGAGGCCAATGCCTGGCGCAACAATGACACGGCCCGCCGCAAGCACCAGCTGGAGATGCTGGCGACCTTGCCCCTGCCGCCAGTGGAGGCAGTGCAGACCCCGCGCCAACCGGACGTGGAATGGCCAGTCTCCACCCGCCATCTTTGCTCGATCATGGAAGATCTCGGCAACGACGAAATCGCAGCCATCGAACCAGGCTTCGCCACCAGCGGCTTCTGGGACCACGTCACCTACAAGGGCGGCAGCACCACGGGCGTGCTGAACCTCACCCACCGCGTCACCAAGGGCAATGATGCCTGGTGCGTATCCTTGACGTGGAACGGCGACAGCGGCCAAAGCGCTACCGCATTGAACGAGATCACGGCGAGCCTGTTGGCAGCGCTGAGGGAACAGGCCAAGGGCGGGCAATGAAAGCGCGCGGATATTTTGGCATCGGGGCGGAAGGGATTTCCAAGCCGATGAATTTCGGCAACCTCGCCCGCACTGCCCATGGTTTCGGCGCGTCCTTCGTCTTCACGTTGGCGCCGGGGCGGCGCATCGAGCAAATGCCTGCCGATACGACGAACAGTTTCGACCACATGCCATGGTACACCTATTCCGGCATCGACACGATGCAGCTGCCGGACGATTGCCGTCTCGTGGGCGTGGAATTGACGGATGACGCCATCGCCCTGCCGAGCTTTCGCCACCCGCTGCGTGCCGCCTATTTGTTGGGGCCGGAGCACGGGTCGCTGTCGCCTGAGGCGGTGGAAGCCTGCGAGTTCATCATCAAGATCCCGACCTCCTTTTGTTTGAACGTGGCCACCGCCGGGGCTGTGATTATGTACGACCGGATGCAGTCTCTCGGTCGATTTGCAGAACGTCCCGTAAGGGCTGGTGGGCCAGTGTCAGACCATGGTTCGCCCATGGCCGCGCATCTGCCGAAGCACGTTCACGGCCAAGCTAGGTTCGAAGCCGGGCGAAAGTTGCCAAAACAGAAAGGACGCACGCCGCGAGGCCCGCATCCCAAGCGCTACGATAAGGCACGCGAGACCGAGTGAACCTCATTCTCAAATCTGCCCAATTCGTTTCGCAGGAAGAGACTTACGCGATGTGAATGTCGCGGCGAGGTACGAGTTTTAACCATTCGCCTTCAGGCTTTCGAAACCCCAACAGCGCATGGTTAAGCGCAGATGACGATGTTCGTTCGACTTGGATCCATCGGATCGGCGAACGGCGAAATGGCAAGACCAACGGGTAGATGATGGCACACTTCACGATGAAAACGGCAATAGCGGCAGCAGCAGTTTCTGTGATGGCAGGCACCGCGCTGGCGCAGACCCCGACACCGATCAAACAGCACAAGGCTTGGGGCGCATACAGCTACCAGGACCAGAAAGCCGGCAAAATCTGCTACGTGCTGTCGATCCCCACGCTGAAGGAGCCGACCGATCGCGACCACGGCGACGTCTTCTTCCTCGTCAGTCAGAAGCCGAACGACACCGGCAAATACGAGCCGCAAGTGGAAGTCGGCTACAAGCTAAAAGAGAAGACACCGGTCACCGTCACGGTCGATGGCAAGGACTTCAAGATGTTCTCCCGCGGCAACAATGCCTGGCTGGAGGACGTGTCTCAGGAGCCAGCTCTGGTGCAGGCCATGCGCGATGGGCGGTCCATGAAAGTCTCCGGCCAGTCGGCCCGGGGCACCAACACGACTTACACCTACAGCCTGTCCGGCGTGACGGCGGCACTGAGCGAAGTGGCGAACTGCAAATAGGTCCGTCACGACCCGCCTTGCGGCTGCGAGGCCGCGGGGCCATATAGCGCCGCATGGCCCTGTCTCTCGATCTGACGAATGACGATACCCGCGCTGCATTGGCCGCGCGG
>JBCCRF010000269.1:0-3020 GCA_039208305.1 Pseudomonadota bacterium | reverse complement strand
TGAGATGGCTGCGACAATGCGTTCGGTCATCGAGCCCTATCCTGTCGGCTCAATCGACCGGATTAACGCGCTCGGCCAGTGTTATATCGATTTTGCCCGCGACCACCCGGGCCTGTTTCGTCTGGTCTTCGGTATTTCCGAAAGCCACGATGGCGATGTCGATCTTGCGAGCCGAGGCTTGCAGGTGTTTGGGATCGTGATCGAAACGGTCGCTGACTATCTGGGCGTAGCTTCCGATCATCCGCAAGCTAAATGGCGTGCTTATATGCTGTGGACCGTCGTGCACGGCCATTCATGGCTCAGCATTGATGGCAAGGCGAAGACGCAAGGTATCGAAGTCGATGAAACCGAGTTCTTGCGGCAAATCTCGCAAGGGCTGATCGTGTCGGTCAAAGACACCGATCAGCCCGCCAAGAGCGATTAAAGCCGACTGTTGTGCTGCTTTCAAAAGCGTTTGGTTGGAGAGGCGCAAGGCAAGCTCCAATGGCTCATTGATGAACCATCACAGCGCCCGACAAACACCTGCCCAGCCGGTGTTGACAGGACGGAGCGCTGAATATGGCCGCCAGTGGCTATCGATAGGAAGACCGGTGTCAGACCCATCAATCTTGCTTGCACCGAAACAACGATCAGAAATCCAGATTGGCGACCGACAGGGCGTTGTTCTGGATAAAGTTGCGGCGCGGTTCCACTTCTTCACCCATCAGGCGGGTGAAGAGATCATCGGCATCGCTGGCTTCGTTGACCTTCACTTGAAGCAGTGAGCGGGCTTCTGGGTCGAGTGTGGTTTCCCACAGCTGCTCCGCGTTCATTTCGCCGAGCCCCTTGTAACGTTGCAGCGTGATGCCTTTCTCGCCCGCGCGGAAGACTGCATCCAACAGGCTGCGGGGGCCAAAGACATCACTGGATGTCCCGCGTCGTTCCAACCGCGCGGGTTCCGCATACAGCTCGTCCAGTTGGCTGTGCATGGCGTGGATCGCCCGGGCGTCGGCCGATCCTGTCAGACCACTGTCCAACACATGGGCCTCGCGCACGCCGCGCACGGTGCGGTGAAAGACAAACTCCACCCGCCCGTTGTCACGCGCGCGCCACTCACCTGCCCAGCCCTTTTCGGTCTCTTCCGCCAGCGTATCGAGACGGTTGGCGGTGGCGGTGAGCACCTCTTCCGCATGAGCCTGTTTTGACATGGCTTCGACATCGAGACCACCGGCGATGGCCAATTGCTCCACGATGCCCCGGTCGTAGCGGGTGTGCAGCCCGTCCAGCAGGCGGCGCATCTTGAGAGCCTCGTCCACCACCGCTCTCAGGTCCGCACCCACGAGCACTTCGCCGGAGCCAAGGTGAAGGGACGCTTCTTCCAACCCGTTTTCGATGAAATAGTTTTCCTTCGCCTCTTCGTCCTTGAGGTACTGAAGCGACTTGCCGCGCTTGATGGAATAGAGCGGCGGCTGGGCGATGTAGAGATATCCACGCTCGATCAGCTCCGGCATCTGGCGGAAGAAGAAAGTCAACAGCAGCGTGCGGATATGGGCTCCGTCAACGTCTGCATCCGTCATGATAATGATCTTGTGGTAGCGCGCCTTGTCGATGTTGAATTCGTCCGGCCCGATGCCGGTGCCGAGCGCCGTGATGAGCGTGCCGATCTGCTCCGACGACAGCATCTTGTCGAAGCGGGCGCGCTCCACGTTCAGCACTTTGCCGCGCAGGGGCAGGATCGCCTGGTTCTTGCGGTCGCGGCCCTGCTTCGCTGAACCGCCGGCGCTATCGCCTTCAACGATAAAAATCTCAGATTTCGCCGGATCGCGTTCCTGACAGTCGGCCAGCTTTCCGGGCAGCGAAGCAATATCCAGCACGCCCTTGCGGCGGGTCAGTTCCCGTGCCTTGCGGGCAGCCTCGCGTGCTGTGGCGGCTTCCACGACCTTCGTGACCACGGTTTTCGCATCAGCGGGATGCTCCTCGAACCACTCCTTCAGCGTCTCGTTGACGAGACCCTCCACCACCGGGCGCACCTCGGAGGAGACCAGCTTGTCTTTCGTCTGAGAAGAGAATTTGGGGTCCGGCACCTTCACGGACAGAACACAGGTGAGGCCCTCGCGGCAATCGTCACCCGTGAGCGAAACCTTCTCTTTCTTGATGATGCCCTGGGCGTCGGCATAGCCCGTCACCTGTCGCGTCAGCGCCCCACGGAAACCAGCGAGATGGGTACCTCCGTCCCGCTGGGGGATGTTGTTGGTGAAGCAGAGCACGTTTTCGTTGTAGCTGTCGTTCCACCACAGCGCGAGTTCGACGGTGATGCCATCGCGCTCGGCCTTCAGATAGATCGGCTCCTCGATCAGTGCGCCTTTGGCGCGGTCGAGATAGCGCACGAACTCCTTCAGCCCGCCTCCGTAGAACAGTTCTGTTTCGCGGTCCGCCCCGCCGCGTTCGTCGCGCAGGATGATGCGTGTGCCGGAGTTCAGAAAAGCCAGTTCACGCAGCCGGTGTTCCAGCCGGTCGAAATCAAACTTGATGTTGGAGAACGTGTCTGTCGACGGCATGAAGGTCAGCTCGGTGCCGCTGTAGCCATCCTGCGCATCACCCACCACTTCCAGCGGCCCGTCGGAGACGCCATGGGTGAAGGAGATTTCGTGCCATTTGCCATTGCGCGCGATCCGCAGCTTCAGCGAGATGGAAAGCGCGTTGACCACCGACACGCCGACACCGTGCAGACCGCCGGACACCTTGTAGGAATTCTGGTCGAATTTTCCGCCTGCGTGCAGCTGGGTCATGATGACCTCTGCGGCCGACATGCCCTCTTCTTCATGCATGTCCACTGGGATGCCGCGACCATTATCGGTAACGGTGACGGAGCCATCATTGTTGATGGTCACGCTCACACGATCAGCATGACCCGCCAGCACCTCGTCGATCCCGTTATCCACGACCTCGTAGACCATGTGATGCAGGCCGGAGCCATCGTCGGTATCGCCGATATACATACCAGGGCGCTTGCGAACTGCGTCCAGCCCCTTCAGCACCTT
>JBCCRF010000268.1:0-3041 GCA_039208305.1 Pseudomonadota bacterium | reverse complement strand
TGAATTTGCCCCGAACCATCTCCATATGCAGCCGACCCACGATTGGATAAGCTTTCTGCCATGAATGACGACGCAAACCACGACGCATCTCCCGACCGTAGCGACGGTGTGTCGGATGCCATGACGGAGAGCGCCAGCGACGCTGACGGCGACAGTCCGGGCTCTCCTGCTCACAACGAACCCACAGAACCACTTCCAACCAACCGCTCGCCCGCGCTGCTGGAAAACACAGCACCCGGCGGCCTCGGCTGGTTCGACAGGTTGATGACCGCGCTGCGCCTGCGCGGCCCGAGCACCATTCGCGACGATCTGACGGAAGCGCTTGCCCCCGGTGGCGAAGGCTCGGATGCCTTCTCGCCGGAAGAGCGCGCCTTGTTGCAGAACATCCTGCGCTTCCGCGAACAGCGGGTCGAAGATGTGATGGTGCCCCGTGCCGAGATTCACGCCGTCTCTCAAAACGACACGTTGGAAGAGGTGCTG
Source organism: Pseudomonadota bacterium (assembly GCA_039208305.1). Classification (GTDB taxonomy): domain Bacteria; phylum Pseudomonadota; class Alphaproteobacteria; order Rhizobiales; family Rhizobiaceae; genus Pseudahrensia. The sequence goes on along the minus strand of JBCCRF010000268.1, from coordinate 2,561 downwards.
CGGGAATTTCAGGACAACGGTCATAGCCGTATGCCCGTTTATGATGACACGCTGGACGACCCGCGCGGCATGGTGCTGGTGAAGGACCTGCTCACCCACATTATCGCCACCGCCCAGGCGCCCAAGAAGAAGCGCACCACCAAGGCGAAGACGGCAAAGGCGAAGGCGAACGGTAAGGCTGTACCAAAACCGGCCAACAAGCCAGCATCGAAAAGTGCCGAGATCGTCCCGCCGTCGATAGACCTTTCCGGCGTGTCGTTGTCCGTGCCGCTCAGCGAGACGAACATCATGCGCAAAGTGCTGTTCGTGCCTCCTTCTATGCTCGCTTCCGACCTGATGGCGAGAATGCAGGCGACCCGCACGCAGATGGCGCTCGTGATCGATGAGTATGGCGGAACCGATGGCCTGGTGTCGCTGGAAGACGTTGTGGAAGAGGTCGTCGGCGAGATCGAAGACGAGCACGATGATGATGACGATCTTATTTCGTCCCAGGGCGATGGCCTTTGGCTGGTTGACCCCCGAATCGAGCTCGAAAAACTGATCGAAGAAATTGGCCCGGAACTGGTGGTGGGCGAACGCGGCGAAGATGTCGACACGCTGGGAGGCCTCGCGGTGACGATGGCTGGCCATGTGCCGGTTCGTGGCGAAGTGCTGCGCGGCATTCCCGGTTTTGAGGTGCGCGTGTTGGAGGCTGACCCGCGCCGCATCCGCCGATTGCAATTGGTGCAGATCAACGCCGTGCGTCGCACACGCTCCAAGACAAGAGCGAACTGACGCGCTGTAAGTCTGCCTTCGCCCGGCCTATATTGCGCCAAGGCCGTTTGAGCCGATTCTTCCTCTTTCTTCGGAGCGCGGACCATGGCTTTTGACGACGACCGCGCCGCGCGGAGCCACGGTAGCGCTGGTGAAGGGGGGCACGAGATCGAGCGGCTGATCCAGCTTCTCGCTCGCCTGCCCGGCCTTGGGCCACGCTCTGCCCGCCGTGCTGCACTCCATCTCATCACCCGCAAAGACGCACTCATGTCGCCGCTGGCGGCCGCCATGGCCGACGCCGTGGAGAGGGTCGTAACGTGCTCCATTTGCGGCAACATTGATACCAGCGACCCTTGCGCGCTGTGCCGCGACCCGCGCCGAGACGGCTCCACCATCATCGTGGTGGAAGACGTGTCGGACCTCTGGGCGCTGGAACGCGCCGACGTGATGAACAACGCCACCTACCACGTGCTTGGCGGTGTGCTGTCGCCGCTGGACGGGGTCGGTCCCGAAGACCTTGCGATCACGCAACTGGTGGAGCGGGCGGCGGACGCCAAGGTGAGCGAAATCATTAGAGCGGTGAACGCCACCGTGGAGGGTCAGACCACCGCGCATTACATCACCGATCAGCTGCGCGGCATGGACGTCAACATCTCCCGCCTCGCCCACGGCGTGCCGGTTGGCGGGGAACTCGACTATCTCGACGAGGGTACGCTGTCAGCCGCGCTACGCGCGCGGACGAAATTCTAGGTCGTATCGCGCTTCAACAAGCCCACCATCAGCAGGCCCACGATCAGGCCCCAGAAGGCACCGGAGATGCCGAGGAGGCTGAGGCCAGATGCACCGGCAAGAAAGGTGACCGCAGCGGCAGGGCGCAGCCGTTCATCGGCAAAGGCAGCCATGGCGGAGGCCGAGAATGCGCCCACGAGCGCGAGGCCCGCGACGGCCTTGATGAGCACTGGCGGCGCAAGCGAGACGAAAGCTGCGGCGACGCCTGCAAACAGCCCAAACAATACCGAGCCGATGCCAAAGACAGCGGCAGCCACATAGCGCTTCTTCGGATCAGGACCCGCCTCTTCGCTTGCCATCATGGCAGCAACGATCGCCGAGAGGTTGACCGCGTGAGAGCCGAGCGGCGCAAAGATGGCGGAGAAAACGCCCGTTGTCGCGATGGCCGGTCCCGGGTCCGGTTCGTAGCCATAAGCCTTCAACACCGCGATGCCAGGAATATTCTGCGAAGCCATGGTGACGACGAAAAGCGGTAGCGCGATGCCGAGTATTGCAGCCGGTTCGAACACTGGCGTGACAAGCGCGATGTCCGGCAGCAAGGCATCGCCCAGTGCGCTTTGCCAGCCTGCGGGAAAGGTGACGCCGAAGACGACCACGGCTCCGAAAGCCACCAGCGCTGCCGGAACGGCCAGAGCCTTGTTGAAGCGCTGCATGATGATCCACGCCAGCAGGATTGGCAGGCCTAATGTCCAGTCGAACGCAATCGCCTGAATGGGCGCGAGGCAAAGCTGCAGCAACACCCCAGCCAGAAGCGCATTCGCCAATGGGCCGGGGATAGCGGCGACCGCTCTCCCGAAAGGCTTGAACAGTCCCGCCAAGACGAGAAGCGCACCGCAGACGAGGAAAGCACCAACGGCTGCGGGAAATCCACCGGCCGGCACGGCGGCGCTGGCCAGTAGCGCAGCCCCCGGCGTCGACCATGCAACACCCATGGGCAGCTTCGTCTTCAGCGCCAGAACGATAGAACTGAGGCCCATGGCAACGGCCGCCGCCGACATGCCAAGGGCGGCCTGCGCGTC
>JBCCRF010000267.1:0-3046 GCA_039208305.1 Pseudomonadota bacterium | reverse complement strand
TATTCAACCCCGGCGAAGTGCTGGAGAGATAGGTTTGAGGCCCTGCGATGTCAACGAATGCGGATGCGTGGATACAACCCAGAGCTGCGCGCATTGCGGCAGGATAACGAACAAGTGTTTGTAAGACGCGCCGGACTGTGAGAAGCGATGTGAGAGAGCCGCGGGCGCACCCCGCAATGTCGCCGTTTTGGCGCGTCATTGGCCCGCACGAGACAAGAACCTGCATGCGCAGAGAAAGCCCGAAGAACATGACCAAATACCCATTCCGCTCCACCCTCGCCGCATCCGCTCTGGCGTTGCTCTTGGCCGCTCCTTCCTTCGCGCAAGAAGACAAGGTGCTGGCGAAGGTCGGCAGCGAAGAGATCACCCAAAGCGAGCTGGATCAGGCCATGGCCGACATGTCCCAGCAGTTCTCGCAATTTCCTGAAGGTCAGCGTGCCGCCCGGGCACTGGATGCGCTGATCGACATCGAGGTCTTTGCCGCTCTCGCCAAGCAGGAGGGGATTGATCAGGACCCGGAACTGATGCGTCGCATGGCGCTGCTGCAGAAGCGCGCGCTGCACAATGGCTACTTCACCAACAAGGTGCAGGCCGGAGTGACCGACGAGCAGCTGAAGGCTCGCTACGATCAGGAAATTGCCAACGCCCCGCGCCAGAAAGAGGTAAAGGCCCGCCACATTCTCGTGAAGACCGAGGAAGAGGCCAACGCGATTATCGAAGAACTGAAAGGCGGCGCAGATTTCGTGGAACTGGCGAAGACCAAATCCACCGGCCCCAGCGGCCCGCAGGGTGGTGATCTCGGCTTCTTCGGCAGCGGCCGCATGGTGCCGGAATTTGAGAAGGCAGCCTTTGCACTGGAGCCGGGCAAGTTCACCGAAGCGCCAGTAAAGACTCAGTTTGGCTTCCACGTCATCAAGGTGGACGAGGTGCGTGACACGCCGCTGCCAACTTTCGAGCAGTCAAAAGAACAGTTGCGCCAGCTCGTGCTGACCGAAGCCTATGCCGAGGCAATCAAGACCGGTCGTGAGAGCGTTGGTGCCGAAGTGCTCGACGATAGCCTGAAACTGCCCGAAGGCCAGTAAGCCGACCCGACCGCCGGAGCGCTGCCATGTCACTGCCCGTTTCTCCGCTCGCGCCCAAGGTGACGCCGGATATGCCTGCCGTTGCGGGCGTCAAACTCGCCAGCGCAAAGGTGTCCGGGCGCTACGGGGAGCGGGACGACATGATGCTGATGGTTTTCGACCAGCCGGCATCGGTTGCCGGTGTCTTCACCACGTCACGTTGCCCGTCTGCGCCAGTGGACTGGTGCCGTGATTTGCTGAAAGCAGGTGGCGAGGCGCGCGGCGTGGTGGTGAATGCGGGCAACGCCAACGCCTTCACCGGGGTGCGAGGTGTCGAAGCGGTCGAAGCGACGGCTGCGGCTGCGGCGAAAGCTGCTGAGTGTACCGAAAGCGAAGTCTTTCTCGCCTCCACCGGCGTCATCGGCGAGCCGCTCAACACAGATAATTTCGGCGAGGCTTTGGCGTCGCTGGCTGGTGCGTTGACCGACACAGGCTGGAACCGCGCCGCCGGCGCCATCATGACCACCGACACTTACCCGAAATGCTGCACAACGCGGGTCGAGATCGGCGGCAAGACGGTAACGATCAACGGCATCGCCAAGGGTTCGGGCATGATCGCACCGGACATGGCGACGATGCTGGCCTTCATCGCGACGGATGTAGACGTCTCGTCCGCCGATCTGCAGGCCATGCTGTCGCAGCACAACGCGACGACCTTCAACGCCGTGACCGTGGACAGCGATACATCCACCAGCGACACGGTGCTGGCCTTCGCCACCGGTGCGTCGGGCGTGAGCGTGTCGGTCGACGACGAAACTTTCTCAAATGCGCTGCATCACGTGCTGCACAATCTTGCGCTGCAGGTGGTACGTGACGGTGAGGGAGCGACGAAGCTGGTGGAAATCAGCGTGACCGGCGCTGAGGATGACCGCGCGGCAGGCGTGATCGCCCGCGCTATCGCGAATTCGCCTTTGGTGAAGACGGCCATAGCAGGTGAGGACGCCAACTGGGGTCGCGTCGTCATGGCCGTTGGCAAAGCAGGGGAGGCCGCGGATCGCGACAAGCTGGCGATTTCCTTCGGCGATATCCGCGTCGCCGTGAACGGCATGCGCGACCCGGATTACAGTGAAGAAGCGGCAAGTGCTGTGATGCTGAAGGACGAGATTTCCATCCATGTCGATGTAGGTATCGCGTCGGGTGAAGCGCGGGTGTGGACTTGCGATCTCACGCAACAATATGTCGCCATTAATGGGGACTACCGAAGTTAGCATGAAAGCACGCGCCCGCCCCCTGCAGATGACCGATTCGCCGCTTTCGACGGTGCGGCGTCTGGAGGCGGTCGGCTTCCGCTCATGGCCCTCTGCGACGACGCGATACGATGGCGCTTGGTGCCTGCGGCTGACGGCCAGTCATTCGTCGAAGCGGCTGAACTCTATCAACTGCCTCGATGCTGCCGACGACACGAATATCGATCGCCGCCTGCTCACGGCCGCCCGCGAATTCGAGAATTTCGGTCGCCCCGTTATCCTGCGCCAGACGCCGCTGACGCCGCAGGCGCTGGTGGATGTGGCGGAAGCTAACCACTGGTCGCGCATCGACACGACGGATGTGATGCGCCTGGACCTCGCCTCATGGCGACACGCCGACGACACCATCATCCGCCTCCCCCATCAGGATCGCGGCCACTGGCTGGATCAGGCGGTGGAGATTGGTGAGGTGACGGAACTTCGCCGCGCCGGCATGGCGGAACTGCTCGCCAATGTGCAGGGCGAGGTCGGGTTGTTCCTATCGGAGGATGCCGATGGATCGCCTCAGGCTGTCGCAATGGCGGTGCGCTTTGCCGATCTGCTGGGACTGTTCACCATCGCTTCGCACCCGCATCTGCGCGGCCAAGGGCATGGCCGCTCTATACTGCGCTCGGCGCTCGCCTGGGGTGTCAAAACCGGCGCGCGGCGCGCGTGGTTGGCCGTGGAGGCTACCAACAC
>JBCCRF010000266.1:0-3076 GCA_039208305.1 Pseudomonadota bacterium | reverse complement strand
TGACGACGGCAGCCTGAAATACAATTATCCGGCCGAACGGGTCTATTTCACCGAGACGCTCTACGTTCCCGAATATTTCTACAAGATGGCCGAGACGCTGAATATCGCGCTGCTCTCGACGCTGATCGGCTTCACTTTCGGCTTCGCGCTGTGCTTTCTCGCTGCCCGCAACCTGACCACCAGCCGCTGGCTGCGTTTCGGCGTACGCCGCTTCATGGAGTTCCTGCGCGCCTTCCCAGAGATCGTGATCGCGGGCTTCTTCCTCGCCATTTTCTCCCTGGGCCCGATCGCGGCGATCATCGCCGTTTCGATCCATACGATCGGCGCTTTGGGCAAGATGTATTTCGAAGTCGTCGAGAATGCGGATATGCGCCCTGATGAAGGTCTGCGCGCAGCAGGGGCCACCTGGCTGGAGCGCGTGCGCTTTGGCATCGTACCTCAGGTGCTGCCCAACTTCATGAGCTATTTTCTGCTGCGGCTGGAGATCAATGTGCGCGCCTCCACAATCATCGGTGCGGTGGGCGGGGGCGGTATAGGCGAAACACTGCGCCTTTCCATATCCCAGGGGCATGAGGCGAAGACGTTGGCGATCATCACCCTTCTGTTCTGCACCATCGTTGCGGTGGACCAGTTCTCTGCCTGGCTGCGCGGTCGCCTCGTCGGCGATCAAGCCTTCGCATTCGGAAAGGGCTGACCCATGGCATCTCTCGTCGATACGACGCTGACCTCGGACGACCTGCAACGCCTGCGGGCCGACCACGCTGCCGTCTTCCAGCCCCCATTTCTGAAGCGCCACGGCCTCGCCATGGCGGGCGCGTTTATCGTGCTTTACTCGATTTTCTGCTGGTGGTTCTTCGGCGTCGGCAAGGCGCTGGAGCGCGCCAACTGGCAGATTGCCGGCGCCTATCTCGCCGACTGGGTGGCCTATGATATCCGCCCTGACGTGGAGTTCGAGGAAGGCTATCTGCAGATTACCTATCCGCGCTTTTCACCGCTTGGCGACAATCCCGATCCGGATTGGATCGTGCAGGAAACGTCGATGGTCACGATTGTCGAACCTGCGCAGTCCGCGACGAGTTCCGGCGCCACCAGCGGTAGCGGGATCACCTTCATGGCGCCCAGCGCACCCGCTGCGCCTGCTGATGGCGGCACCTCCTTCATTGCACCCACCGCGCCATCGGGCACCGAAAACGCTGAAACTTCATCCAACAGCGAAACCACCAAACGCGAGGAACGGCTCACCAAAGCGACTGTCACCATGGGTGGTGCCACCATCACGGTCGATGGTGCTGGAGAACGGACACTCGTCACCGTAGAGCGCGGTGGTGAAAGCGTCAGGCTCGACGTCGAACGCGAGAAGACAGTCACGCCGCTTGATCCGCTGCCTTCATGGGCGGTGCAGAAGGAACCGGGTCTCACCGTGCGGTTCGACATGGGCTGGGCCGGTCGTTTCGAGGTGCAGGACGACGAGGTGAAGTTCTGGAAGCGCTTCTTCGGCTGGGAGAACTTCTTCTTCGACACGAATTCGAAATTCTATCCGCTCTCCGGTGGCGAGCGCATCGCAGCGATCTTCAGCGGTGACCGATTGGTCGAAAACCGCTCCAATCTGTCGCTTGCCTGGGAAGACTTCACGATGAACCCGTCCTGGCAGCATTGGGATGTCTGGGTGAAGCTGTTGCAAACCATCGTCATGGCCTTTGTAGGCACCTTGTTCGCGACGCTGCTCGCGTTCCCGCTGTCCTTCATGGCGGCGCGTAACATCAGCCCCTCGCGCATTACCAATCAGATCTTGAAGCGACTGTTCGACTTCGTGCGCTCCGTCGACATGCTCATCTGGGCCTTGTTCTTCACCCGCGCCTTCGGCCCCGGTCCACTTGCGGGCATCTCCGCCATCTTCCTGACGGATACCGGGACGCTCGGTAAACTCTATGCCGAGGCGTTGGAGAATATCGACGATAAACAGCGCGAGGGCGTGAAATCGGTAGGGGCGGGTCCAACGCTCATCCAGCGATACGGCGTCGTGCCGCAGGTCTTGCCGGTGTTCCTGTCGCAATCGCTCTATTTCTGGGAATCCAACACCCGCTCCGCGACGATCATCGGCGCTGTGGGTGCAGGCGGCATCGGGCTGAAGCTTTGGGAAGCCATGCGCACCAATCAGGACTGGGAAAATGTCGCCTACATGGTTCTGCTCATCCTCTTCGTCGTCTTCCTTTTCGATGGTATCTCGAACTACTTGCGAACCCGCCTGATCGGAGCAGCACGATGAGTGAAGCGCGATACGCGATCTACTACGCTCCCGACGCGCTTTCACAGCTGACGCTGGCGGCGGAAAGCTGGCTCGGCCACAGCGCGTCGCGCAATACCAGTGTCGATCAGCCTAACTTCGATGGCCTGCCAAAAAGAACGCTCTGCGATCTGACGGCGCAGCCACGTCGCTACGGTTTTCACGCGACGCTGAAAGCGCCGTTCCGTTTGGCGCAGGATCGCCGCGAGGCGGATCTAAGCGAAGCTATTTTGCGATTTGCCGGACGTCAGGAAGTGGCCGACATCGATATTTTGACGCTTCGTTGGATCGGCTCTTTCCTCGCACTCGTGCCCGCCGTCCAAAGCCAGGCGTTGCAGGATCTCGCAATGGACGTCGTCTGGCATCTCGACGCGTTTCGCGCACCGCTCAACGCCCGCGAACGGGCACGCCGTATGCAGGCCGATCTGAGCGAACATCAGGCGGCGCTTCTGGACCGTTGGGGCTATCCCTATGTGGACGATGAATTCCGCTTTCACATGACGCTGACCGGGCGTGTTGACCCCGATCAGAAGGAGGCTGTGGAAGCGGCGGCACGACAACACTTCGCCGACTTTCTCGATCGGCCATTAGCCATCGACCGACTGGCACTCTTCAAGCAGGCGGCCCCCGAACAATTTTTTGTTGCGATCCGCGGCTTTCCGCTCTCCAGGAGCGCGGCAACAAACGATCACTCTCAATCCTTGACCACGGTAGACAGCTAGAATGGAACATATCTTCACCAATGCACGGATTGTGCTGGCCGATGAGATCATCACCGGGTCGGTCAAGGTG
>JBCCRF010000265.1:0-3129 GCA_039208305.1 Pseudomonadota bacterium | reverse complement strand
TGATTGACAGCAACCGCACTGCACAGCCGGAAGCCTCGCACTTCATCAGCGGCGCCTACGTTGAAGACCAAGCGGGCGAAGCCTTCGCCAGCCTTCATCCCGCTACCGGTGAACCAGTGGCGCATATCCATGCCGCGACCGACGCGATCATTGATCATGCCATCAGCGCCGCTCAGGCCGCGCAGCCCGCGTGGGCAGCCCTGTCCGGTGCAGAGCGAGGTCGCATCCTCATCGGCGCGGCGCAGATCATGCGGGAGCGCAATGATGCAATCGCTCGCATCGAGACGCTGGACACGGGTAAAGCCATCCAGGAAACGCTCTACGTCGATGCGGTGAGCGCCGCCGATAATCTCGAATATTTCGGCAACCTCGTATCTACGCTCACAAACGAGCAGATCCCCGTCGATGACACCGCTTTCGCCTACACGCTGCGGGAGCCGCTGGGCATCGTTGCAGCCGTTGGCGCGTGGAACTACCCGATCCAAACGGCAACGTGGAAGGCGGCGCCTGCGCTCGCGATGGGCAACGCCATCATCTACAAGCCGTCGGAAGAAACGCCGCTGACCGCCCTAAAACTCGCCGAATGCTTGCGGGACGCTGGCGCGCCGGACGGCATCATCGCGGTCGTGCAGGGCAAGGGCGATGTCGGCGCAAAGCTGTTGGGCCGGCCGGAGGTCGCGAAAGTATCGCTTACCGGTTCTGTGGCCACAGGTAAGCGTATCATGGCGTCGGCCTCCGACAGCCTGAAGAAAGTGTCGCTGGAACTCGGCGGCAAGTCCCCTCTCCTCATCTTCGACGACGCTCACCTGGAAAACGCCGTCTCTGGTGCAATCATGGCGAATTTTTACTCCACCGGTCAGGTCTGCTCCAACGGTACTCGCGTCTTCGTGCAGAAAGGAATCCGCGACGCCTTCACGGAGCGACTGGTGGAACGCACCCGCGCCATATCGATCGGTGATCCGCTGGACCCGGACGTGCAGATGGGACCGATGATTTCCAAGCGGCAACTCCATATCGTCAACGGCTATATCGAGAAGGGTAAAGCTGAAGGTGCAACCATGCTGTGCGGCGGTGAGGTGCCGAAGGTGCAGGGATTCGAAGGCGGCAACTGGATCGCACCGGTGGTCTTTTCCGGTGTGACCGACGATATGACAATCGCGCGGGAAGAGATTTTCGGTCCTGTTCTTTCGCTATTGGATTTCGATGATGAGGCAGACGTTCTCGCCCGTGCCAATGACACGATCTTCGGCCTTGCAGCGGGTATCTTCACGGCCGATATAGGCCGCGCCCACCGCGTTGTCCGCCAGTTGCAGGCGGGTACGACTTACATCAACAATTTCAATCTCACCCCGGTGGGAGTTCCGTTCGGTGGCTATAAAATGTCGGGCATCGGCCGCGAAAATGCCCACCACGCCATCGACAGCTACAGCCAGATCAAGAGCGTTTATGTGGAATTGGGCGACGTGGACGCGCCCTACTGATGGCAAATCCCGTCCTCATAGAGGTCACGCGCGGCGACCGCGTGGAAAGCATTCATCGTGGAGCCGTCTCCATTGTCGATGCTGATGGCAAGGCCGTTTGGCAAACAGGGAATACGCAATCTCCCGTTTTCCCGCGCTCGGCTGTAAAGGCCATTCAGGCGTTGCCGCTAGTAGAAAGCGGTGCTGCCGACGCGTTTGGTTTTACAGACGAAATGCTGGCGCTCGCCTGCTCGTCTCATTCCGGCGAGCCAGGACATGTCGAGACCGCCCTCGCCATGCTGAAAGAGGCCGGGTTGGACGAAGCGGCGCTCGAATGCGGCGGCCACTGGTCCACCCATGAAGCCGTGCTCATCGAACAGGCCCGCAGTTTCAACGAACCGCCCGGCGCGGTGTGCAACAATTGCTCCGGCAAACATGCTGGTTTCGTATGCACTGCAGCGCATAATGGTATTGACCCGATGGGCTATATTTCACCCGATCATCCGACCATGGAAGCGGTGCGTATAGCGATGGAGGATGTGACGGGCGCGGCGCACACGGTGAGTGAGGATTGCGGCACCGACGGCTGCTCCATCCCCACCCACGCGATCCCGCTGGACGCCATGGCGCTGGGTTTCGCCCGCATGGCGACGGGCAGTGGGCTGTCGGAGCATCGCGCAAAGGCCGCCGCCCGGCTCATGCAAGCCTGCATGACGAACCCGTGGTTCGTAGCCGGCACGGGCCGCTTCTGCACGACCTATATGGAGACCGGCGCCGGTCGTCTCTTCGCCAAAACGGGGGCAGAAGGCGTCTTCTGCGGGGCAATCCCCGAACTCGGTTTGGGCATCGCTTTGAAATGCGATGATGGTGGCACACGCGCCGCAGAAACCATGATGGCCGCAGTCACCGCGAAACTGCTGGGCGGGGCCGACCCTCTCTACGATGGATTACACAATCTCGCTCGTCCAACGCTTCGCAATCGCAACAAGATGGTGACCGGTGAAATCCGGCCCGCTTCTGAAGCCTTCGTTTAGACCTTCTCCGGCGGGCGGTCTTCGCTGAAGGCATAGATCGCAAGCGTCAGGCCCAGCGCGACAGCATAGAATGTCAACACCGGCTGGAAGGCTGCGAGAAAATCACCCTCCACCTCGTTGGCGCGATAGAAGCCGGATGACAGCCACTGCATAACGCCGACGCCGCCCATGTTGAAGAAGTTCAGTAGCGTAACGCCGCGCCCCGTTAGATGCTCGGGTACGAACGCCATTCCGTGGGCCATGGTGAGACCGAAATACATGGTGCAGAAGCCGAGCACAGATAGCGCGATCTGCGTTTGCAACACGGATGCGCCCGGGTTCAGCGTCCACCAAACGAGAGCGGCAAAACCAAGAAAGCCACCTGCCAAGACGACATATTTGCGGCTGTTGAAGATCTTGTCCGCCGGTCCGTAGGAGAGACTGCCCACCGCCATTATGATCGCCACGACGAAGAGCGTATTACCGATGGCCACCTGTTCCAGCCCGTGAACCTGCCCCAAATAGGGGCCGGCCCAGAGCCCACGAATACCGCCAATGACGGCGTAGTTCACGAAGAGCAGCGGGAAGATGAACCAGAGCGGACGCAGTTTCAGCAAGTCCCAATAGCTGCCCTGCCCGCTTGCCGGTTGCTCCGC
>JBCCRF010000264.1:0-3158 GCA_039208305.1 Pseudomonadota bacterium | reverse complement strand
TTCGTCCCGCTGGCTCACTTCTTCCCACCAATCCGGCGCGGCCACGTGTGCGGAGGTTTCGGCGTGCCTCAATCACGCCCACTACACCGTTGTCATCCCAGGCGCAGGTTCTGGCCGGGATGACAATCGGAGTTTTTGATAGAGGCGTCGGAATAAAACCCAGTCCCCGGAATCCCTTACGCCGCTCCCTTCAGCATCAGATTCAACGCCTGCACGCATGCGCCGCTCGCGCCTTTGCCGAGATTGTCCAGCAAGGCCACGAGGTTGATGTGGGTGTCGTTGCCGAAGACGTGAAGGTCCATCGTGTCGGTATCGGCCAGCGCTGTGGCGTCGAGACGGTCAAAGGCATCGCTCTCTGCGAGGGGGACAACGCGGACGTTTTCTCCACCTGCATAGTGTGCCGTCAGCGCGTCATGCACTTCAGCGCGGTCGCTCGCGTTGAGCGCTGCCATGTGAAACGGCACCTGCACAATCATGCCTTGGGCAAAACGCCCGACTGAGGGGGCAAAGATCGGCGTGTGGTCCAGCCCGCCATAGCGGGTGATTTCAGGCAGGTGTTTGTGGGTCAGGCCCATGGCGTAGAGAAAATGGGGAGCGGTGATGGCGTCGTCGCGGGACGCGTCTTCCATCTGAGCGATCATGCCCTTGCCACCGCCGGAATAGCCGGAGACGGCATTGATGGTGACCAGCGCGCCGGATGGCAGAATGCCTGCCTTCGTTAGCGGGTGGATGAGGGCGATGGCGCCGGTGGAGTAGCAACCAGGATTTGTGACGCGGGCGGATGTCGCGATCACATCTGCATGGCCGGGGTCGAGTTCGACGAAGCCGAAGGTCCAGTCCGGATCGACCCGATGGGCGGTTGAAGCGTCGATCACTCTCGTGTCGCCGTCGATCATGGCAACCGCTTCCCGCGCGGCATCGTCCGGTAGGCAGAGGATCGCGATATCGGCCTCGTTCAACAGCTTGCGGCGCGCTTCCACATCGTGGCGGTCAGCGTGGGGGATGGAGAGAGGCTCCAGATCGTCTCGCGCAGAAATGCGGTTGATGATCTGCAGGCCGGTCGTGCCGTGCTCGCCGTCGATATAGATTTTTGGTGTCACGATTTTGGGCTTTCCAGTTGCGCGGGCGGCGGGTTGAGCGACGGACGACGGCGCTCCCACAGGGTGCCAAGCATATACATGGCGACGGTGGCACCCGCATTCGAGGTGATGTCGGCGTGGTCATAGGCTGGGGAGACCTCCACCACGTCGGAGCCGACGATCTGCAGGTTTTTCAGGTGGCGCAGTGTCATCAGTGCTTGTGCCGATGAGAGGCCACCCACCACCGGTGTGCCGGTGCCGGGGGCGAAGGCGGGGTCCAAGCAGTCGATATCGAAAGTGAGATAAACATTGGTCCCGTTGGTGCGGTCATAGACACGTTTCGCCGCTTCCTTCGGTCCCATCCCGTGGAAGGCCAGCGCGTCGATGATCTCGATGCCGTAATCCTGCGGTGCATGGGTGCGGATGCCGATCTGGATCGAGGTGTCGGGGTCGATGATGCCTTCCTTCACCGCACGGGTGATGAAAGTGCCGTGATCGACCCGCTCGCCATCATCGTCCCATGTGTCCTGATGTGCGTCGAACTGCACCAGAGACAGGCGGCCATGCTTTTCCGCATGGGCCTTCAGCAGCGGATAGGTGACGAAATGGTCGCCGCCGATGGACAGCAGATAGGGATCGCTGTCGGCGTTAAGGATGGCTGCGGCCTGTTCTTCGATCTGCGCCGGAACTTCGGCATTGTAGCCGTAATCGAACGTGCAATCGCCATAATCGATGGTCGCCAATTCGTCGAAGATGCGGCTGCCGAACGGGTATTGCGGGTCGTTGTCCATGCCTGCAGACGCGCGACGCACGCCCTGCGGCCCGAAACGGGTGCCGGGGCGGTTGGACGTCGCGGCATCGAAGGGGATACCCCAAACCACCGCATCCACGCCGGTCAGATCGCGGGTATATTTCCGGCGCATAAACGAGAGTGCGCCCGCGAAAGTCGGGTCTTTCGACTGGGTGTAAAGATCGTCGGCGGTAAAGGCCGTGTCAGTGGGCTTGGTGGTCATGGGAGCAATTCTGTTTCGTGTCGTTGCAACTGGAGGTCACAACGCAAAAAGGCGGAGCTGGTGCCCCGCCTTTTCACAAAAGTCGTACGATTGGGGCGAATTAGCGCTTGGAGAACTGGAAGGAACGGCGGGCTTTTGCGCGACCGTATTTCTTGCGTTCCACCACGCGGCTGTCGCGGGTCAGGAAGCCACCGGCTTTCAGGGTCGGGCGAAGCTCCGGCTCGAAATAAGTGAGCGCCTTGGAGATACCGTGACGCAGCGCACCGGCCTGGCCGGACAAACCACCACCGGCAACGGTGGCGTGAATGTCGAACTGGGTGTCACGACCGGTGGCCACCAGCGGCTGGCGGATGAGCATCTGCAGCACCGGGCGGGCGAAATATTCGGTGAAGTCACGAACCTTGGTCGCCTTGGTGCCTTCGCGGCGGTTTTTCTGTGCCACGGCGCGCTTTTTCGTGGCACCTTCGATGATGATGCGACCTGAACCGGGCTTCAGCCACACGCGGGCAACGGCGTCCTTGCGTTTGCCGGTAGCATAAGCGCGGTTGTGCTCGTCCACCTTGCGCTCATAAACGGGCGCTTCGGGGTTTCCAGCGAGTGACGGGTCGATAGGAGCGGCTTCACCTTCTGTACCAGCAGGGGCGGCGGTTGCAGCAGCGTTGGTCGCAGCGCCGAGCTCTTCGAGAGATTTGATTTCGGCCATGGTTACGCGACCCTTTTGTTTTTGGAATTCATGGAAGCGAGGTCCACAACCTCCGGCTTCTGGGCTTCGTGTTTGTGCTCAGCACCCGCGTAGACGTAGAGATTCTTCATCTGACGGCGGGAGAGAGGACCGCCAGGCATCATGCGTTCGACGGCTTTCTGCATCACGCGCTCCGGAAAACGGCCTTCAAGCAGCGCCTTTGCCGTGCGCTCTTTAATGCCGCCGGGGTGACCGGTGTGCCAGTAATACTTCTTCTGCAGATACTTGCCGCCGGTGAAGGTCACTTTGTCAGCATTGATGATGATTACGTTATCCCCGTCATCGACATGGGGTGTAAAAGTCGGCTTGTGCTTGCCGCGCAGG
>JBCCRF010000263.1:0-3174 GCA_039208305.1 Pseudomonadota bacterium | reverse complement strand
CCCTTACTTCGGACGCTTGGCGCCGTATTTGGAACGACGCTGCTTGCGGTCTTTCACGCCCTGCGTGTCCAGCACTCCGCGGATGATGTGGTAACGCACACCGGGAAGGTCTTTCACACGACCGCCGCGGATCATGACCACCGAGTGTTCCTGCAGGTTGTGGCCCTCACCCGGGATATAACCGATGACCTCGTAGCCATTGGTCAGGCGGATTTTGGCGACCTTGCGCAGAGCCGAGTTCGGCTTCTTCGGTGTAGTTGTATAAACGCGTGTGCAGACGCCGCGCTTCTGCGGGTTCTGCTCCATCGCGGGAACTTTGGACCGCTTCACCGGCGCCTTGCGCGGATTGCGGACGAGCTGGTTGATGGTCGGCATGACACATCCTTCTTATCTGCCCGCTCCGCGTTCGCGAGAGGATGGGCGTTTCACTGTGCTGGCCCCTCCAAGCTGTCACCGGAAGCGCCGTGCGATAGGGATTGTCGAGCGCACACGAACCGCATGCCAAACACGAGAAAGGCACCACGGTGCGGTTGTCACGCACGGGTGCCGGACCTCAATGCAGAGGAACAAGGCCAAAAGGTGACCCCATTCTTGCTCTCGAACCATACATCTTCTTTTTGCGAACCTTGTTTGAGCGGGCTGGCTGCAATGCTTGGCGCATCACAATTCACGGCTCACATCGGCTCGGCGTGGCGGCTATGTAGGGCCAAGCCCCTACCCCGTCAACCCCGATTTCGGGGCAAAAACGCCGGATTCCGGCGCATTTGGCGACTATTTGCGCGCCCGATCTACCGTAAACGTCAATCGCGTGGCAAACCACCTGGAATCACAAGGCACAAAGGGGTGTTTTCGCCATGTTGAAGAAGATTGGGCTCGGAATCGTGGCTCTCGTGGTGGTGCTGGGCACCACATTCGCGCTTGGGCCGCGTGAGCCGGTGGACGAAACCATCCGTATCGACAGTGCGGCTATCTCCAGCGATCCTGAAGGTTATATCGTGCAGGCCGAGGCCCGTTTCGACGACATCAAACCCGGCGCGGAGAAACGTATTGTCTGGGACAGCGATATCGCCAAAGCGCAGACCGACATCGCCGTGGTCAACATTCACGGCTTCTCTGCCAGCTCTGAGGAAATTCGCCCTGTGCCTGATCAAGTGGCAGAGCGGCTGGAAGCAAACCTCTTCTTCACCCGCCTTGCCGGTCATGGTCGCTCGAATGATGCAATGGCTGAGGGCTCTTTCAACGCATGGCTCAACGACACGGTGGAAGCCATCGAAGTGGGCAAGACCATCGGTCAGAAGGTTGTCCTCATTACCACGTCTACTGGCGGAACGCTGGCGACGGTTGCGGCAACACGGCCAGACTTGATGGAAAATGTTGCAGGCATTGTCATGGTCGCCCCCAACTTCGCAGTCCAGGCGGCGGGCGCGGAAATCCTCACGATGCCATGGGCGCGGCAGCTTCTACCCATCGCATTCGGGCCTGAACGCAGCTGGGAGCCGAAGAACGAGGAACAGGAGAAATGGTGGAACACCACCTATCCCACGGTCGCGCTGCTACCCATGCAGGCCAGCGTCGAACGTGCGGCTGCTGTTCAATACGAAGACATCAAAGTACCGGCCCTCTTCATGTTCCATGACGATGACGGCGTGGTGAAAGCTTCCGTCATCCGTGAGGTAGCCGCACGTTGGGGCGGGCCTGCGAAAATCGTCGCAGTCGAGGATTCCAGCGACACTTCAAAACACGTGATCGCAGGGGCCATCACCTCACCGGAAAACACGCAGATGGCGGTGGACACGATCGTGGAATGGGCAAACGGGCTGTGAGCGACGATCGTACAGCTCAGCCGGAGGCGTCCCACTTCATCGGCGGTGCCTATGTCGAAGACAAGACGGGCGAAATCTTCGCCTCGCTCCATCCGGCAACCGGAGAGCCGGTGGCTCATCTCTATGCTGCTACCGATGCCATCATCGACCGCGCCATAGAAGCGGCTCGAATGGCACAACCAAAATGGGCAGCCCTGTCCGGCGCGGAGCGTGGTCGAATTCTCATCCGCGCTGCGCAGATCATGCGGGAGCGCAATGACGAGATCGCCCGCATCGAGACACTAGACACGGGCAAGGCCATTCAGGAAACGCTTTACGTCGATGCCGTCAGCGCCGCCGACAACCTCGAGTATTTTGGCAATCTCGTCTCCACGCTGACCAACGAGCAGATCCCCGTCGACGACACCGCGTTCGCCTATACGCTGCGGGAGCCGCTCGGCATCGTCGCCGCTGTCGGCGCTTGGAACTACCCGATCCAGACCGCGACTTGGAAGGCTGCGCCTGCGCTCGCGATGGGCAATGCCATCATCTACAAACCATCGGAAGAAACACCGCTCACCGCGCTGAAGCTGGCGGAATGTTTGCGCGATGCCGGTGCGCCGGATGGCATTATCGCCATCGTTCAGGGCAAGGGCGACGTGGGGGCAAAGCTGCTGTCGCGGCCAGAAATCGCCAAGGTCTCGCTTACAGGCTCCGTAGCCACAGGCAAGCGCATCATGGCTTCCGCCGCCGACAGCCTGAAGCACGTCTCGCTGGAACTGGGCGGCAAGTCCCCTCTCCTGATCTTCGATGATGCTCATCTGGAAAACGCTGTTTCCGGCGCGATCATGGCCAATTTCTACTCCACCGGTCAGGTCTGCTCCAACGGCACCCGCGTCTTCGTGCAGGGCGGCATTCGCGACGCCTTCACGGAAAGACTGGTGGAACGTACCCGCGCCATTTCTATCGGCGATCCACTGGACCCGGATGTGCAGATGGGGCCGATGATCTCCAAGCGGCAACTCGATATCGTCAACGGCTATATCGAGAAGGGTCAGGCAGAGGGCGCGACCATGCTGTGCGGCGACGAGGTGCCGAAGGTGCAAGGTTTTGAGGGCGGCAACTGGATTGCGCCCGTCGTTTTCTCGGGTGTCAAAGACGATATGACCATTGCGAAGGAAGAAATTTTCGGCCCAGTTCTGTCGCTGCTCGATTTCGACGATGAGGCGGATGCGATTACCCGCGCCAACAACACGCAGTTTGGCCTCGCCGCAGGCGTGTTCACCGCCAATATAGGCCGCGCTCACCGCGTGGTGCGGCAGTTGCAAGCAGGGACGACCTACATCAACAATTTCAACCTCACCCCCGTGGG
>JBCCRF010000262.1:0-3187 GCA_039208305.1 Pseudomonadota bacterium | reverse complement strand
TGGCGAAAGCGTCGAAGGGTTCGCACCGGGCGACCGGGTATGCGGTTACCTGCCAACAGGTACGGCGCGGGAGTTCATCACTGCACCGGCCAACGTTCTGTCAAAAATACCGGAGGGCGTCAGCGATGAGGATGCTGCCTGCATCATGGTCACTTACGGCACGTCCTACCACGCGCTGAAGCAGCGGGCGGATCTGAAGCAAGGGGAAACGTTAGCGGTGCTTGGTGCTTCCGGCGGCGTGGGTCAGGCTGCAGTAGAGCTTGGCAAGATCATGGGTGCCACCGTGATCGCCTGCGCCTCATCCGATGACAAGCTGGCCTTCTGCCGCGAATGCGGGGCGGACGAAACCGTCAATTACTCCGAGGAAGACCTGAAGGATCGACTGAAGAAGCTGACCGGCGGCAAGGGCTGCGACGTCATCTATGACCCGGTCGGTGGCGATTTTTCCGAGGCCGCTTTCCGCGCGATTGCCTGGGAAGGGCGGTTTCTCGTCATCGGATTCGCATCTGGACCGATCCCGAAAATCCCGCTCAATCTGCCGCTTTTGAAGGGGGCCGATCTGCGGGGCGTATTCTGGGGGACGTTCACCGCGCGCCAACCTGAAGACAATGCGCAGAACATTTCCGATTTGTTGGGCTGGCTCGCCGACGGGTCGCTGAAACCCCACGTCGATAGCGTCTTCCCGATGGGAGAGGCGGCGGCAGCGCTGGAGAAAATCGCCAGCCGGAACGTCAAAGGGAAAGTGCTGCTGCGGGTGGCCGACTAGCTATCGGTTTCCGCCTCGCGCATTTCGCGCTGACGCATGGGCATGGCGTCGATGACCTCGAAGATTTCCTCCGGCTGCACCAGACGGTTCCAGCGCTGCTTCTCCTGCCCGTCCTTGCCGATGAGCACGACGGTCAAGCGGCTGGATTCGGGTACATATCGCCGACGCAGCTGACGTGCGCTGCCGCGGCGCAGGTCCACATAGCCAATGGCCGCGCGGGTCTCTTCACTGCCAGCCGTGCGGAGAACGATGAGGTCGCGGTCTTCGAGTTCGAAGCGAAAATCGCGCAGCACGTCCACCTGACGATCAAGCGACGCGTCACTGCGCGACTTCGCGAATAGCAACAACACGCGTTTCTCCCATTGGAGATCGGCGAGTGGATTGGCTGCGGCGGGGCCGGATGTGGATACGGCCATCAGAAATCCGGCCAGAAGGGCGAAGATAACCTGTTTCATGCCCCTCATATGGTGCGCGCGAGCGCTGCTGTCGAGATCAGGTCGCTGCGGCTTTATAAGCGTCCAGCACCGCATCGCCCATTCCTGTGGTGCCAACTTGGGTCATGCCCTCGCTCATGATGTCGCCGGTGCGTAACCCGTCGTCGAGCACTTTAGCGATAGCGGCTTCGAGGCGGTTGGCTTGCTCAATCATCTCGAAAGAATAACGCAGGCACATGGCGAGCGACGCGATCATGGCGATGGGGTTTGCGATGCCCTGACCGGCAATGTCCGGCGCGGAGCCATGTACGGGCTCATACATCGCTTTGCGCTTGCCGGTCTGCTCGTCGGGTGCGCCCAATGAGGCTGACGGTAACATGCCAAGCGAACCGGTGAGCATGGCGGCGACATCCGACAGCATATCGCCAAACAGGTTGTCGGTGACGATCACATCGAACTGTTTCGGCGCGCGAACGAGCTGCATTCCACCTGCGTCTGCGAGCATGTGGGTCAGTTCTACGTCTTCATAGCCACGCTTGTGCGTTTCCGTGACGACCTCGTTCCACAGCACGCCGGATTTCATCACATTGCGCTTTTCCATAGAGCAGACGCGGTTGGAGCGGGTGCGCGCCAGTTCAAAAGCCATCGTCGAAATACGCTCGATCTCGTAAGTGTCGTACACCTGCGTATCGATGGCGCGTTTCTGCCCGTTGCCGAGGTCTTCGATGGTCTTCGGCTCGCCGAAATAGACGCCGCCGGTGAGCTCGCGCAGGATGAGAATGTCGAGACCCTCTACCAGCTCTTTCTTGAGCGAAGACGAATTGGCGAGTGCTGGATAGCAGATGGCAGGGCGAAGATTGGCGTAGAGGCCCATATCCTTCCGCAGGCGCAACAGACCGGCTTCCGGGCGCTGCTCGTAAGGCACGCTGTCCCATTTCGGCCCGCCTACGGCACCGAATAGCACGGCATCCGCTGCCATGGCCTTGTCCATATCGGCGTCGGAAATGCTTTCGCCATGGGCGTCATATGCCGCGCCGCCGACAAGGCCTTCATCGGTCTCGAAGTCCGTATCTTCGCTTTCGTTCATGTAGGCGATGATCTTGCGGACCTCATCGAAGGTCTCTGGGCCGATCCCGTCGCCGGGCAGGAGGAAGAGTTTGCGGTTGGCCATGGCTATATCGGCTCTTAGTGTCGTGTGAACTTGTGGTGGCTTAGAATCATGCCCGGTTTCGTTCAAGGCTGGAGATCGACCCCATGACCTCACTCCGTCAACTTGTGCTTGTTGCACTCGGACTGTCAGCAATTTCGGCTTCCGCAGCCGCGCAAAACGCCGGTGCGCCGAGCCTTTCGCTGCCTCTCGAATGTGAGGTTGGGCGCAATTGCTGGGTGCAGAACCTGGTGGATATGGATACCGGGCCGGCCCGCAAGGACCCGTTCTGTGGCGCGGCCACTTTCGACACGCACAAGGGCACCGATATTCGTGTTGCCACGAATGCCGATCTGGCCAAGGGCGTTGACATCCGCGCTATGGCACCCGGTACAGTGCTCGGCCTGCGCAACGACATGGACGACAGGCTGATGGTCAGCGATGCTGACCGCGCTGCTGTGAAAGGCCGGGAATGTGGCAACGGGCTCGTCATCGATCATGGCAATGCCTGGACCACCCAGATGTGCCATCTGGCCAAAGGCAGCGTGACGGTGAAGAAAGGCGACCGGGTTACACGCGGTCAGGTGGTGGGTCGCATGGGCCTGTCGGGCATGACTGAATTTCCGCATATACACGTCACCGTGCGGCGCGGTAAGGGCGTAGTGGACCCGATCACTGGCAAGAGCACGGGCCGCGCCTGCGACCCCGCCGCCAGCACCGTCAACACTTTGTGGGATGCAACAGCGCGAACGCAGGTCGTCGCCGCGTCATCGTCCGTCA
Organism: Pseudomonadota bacterium; assembly: GCA_039208305.1. Lineage (GTDB taxonomy): Bacteria > Pseudomonadota > Alphaproteobacteria > Rhizobiales > Rhizobiaceae > Pseudahrensia. The sequence continues at coordinate 60 of JBCCRF010000262.1, read as the reverse complement.
TCAAAACGGGTTTTTCATCGGCTGCCGTAAAGGGCGTCGATGTCATCCGTGATACCGTCC
>JBCCRF010000261.1:0-3216 GCA_039208305.1 Pseudomonadota bacterium | reverse complement strand
CGTAATAATCTTTGCCGATTTGTGCCATGGGCGCATTCGCGCAAGAACCGAGGCACTCGACCTCTTCCCATGAAAACTTGCCGTCCTCGGAGAGCTGATGTGGCTTTTTCGCAATCTTGTCCTTGCAGACGGCGACAAGGTCTTCGGCCCCGCAGATCATGCAGGACGTAGTGCCACAAACCTGGATATGTGCCACGCTACCAACGGGTTGCAGCTGGAACATGAAGTAGAACGAAGCCACCTCAAGCGCGCGGATGTACGCCAGATCGAGCATGTCGGCCACGGTTTCGATGGCTGGACGTGTCAGCCAGCCTTCCTGTTCCTGCGCACGCCACAGCAGCGGGATGATCGCGCTGGCCTGTCGGCCCTCGGGGTATTTGGTGATCTGCGCTTCGGCCCACGCTAGGTTATCCGGGGTGAACGCGAATGTTTCAGGTTGGTCTAGGTGGAGGCGGCGGAGCATTTTGATCGTCTCTCGGTCTTGATGGAGGACATGGAAGCCTCCGGCGGAAGCTTATTCAGCAAGATGAAGCAGGGGATCACCCGTCATTGTTTGCAGGCAGGCGGCAGCAAGAGAAGTGTTTCCTCATCCGAGGCGAAAGTAGCGATACCTTCAGCCATCATCTGACGCGACAGGCGGATCGCAGTGGCGCGGTCGATCCCCAATTTCGGCATTTGAGCGTTGGCTTGGGCGGTGGTCATCATGCAGCCGTTGGCCTGCATGGCAGCGATCAGCGCGGCCTTTTGGGTGTCGGCCAGCGCCGTCGTCCCGGTGAGCATGATGCCAAGGGCGAGAATGAAACGCATCAGCGGTCAATCTCCCCGAACACCACGTCCATGGTGCCGATGATCGCGGCCACATCCGCCAGCTGGTGCCCTTTGGAGACGTAGTCCATCGCTTGCAAATGCAGGTATCCCGGCGCACGCAGTTTGGCGCGATAGGGTTTGTTGGACCCATCGGCCACAAGATAGACGCCGAACTCGCCCTTGGGCGCCTCGACGGCGCAGTAAACCTCGCCGGCGGGCACGTGGAACCCTTCGGTATAAAGTTTGAAGTGATGAATCAGCGACTCCATCGACGTTTTCATGTCCGTCCGGCTGGGCGGTGTGATCTTGCCACGCGCCAGCACGTCGCCCGTCGCTTCGCGCAGCTTGCCGATGCACTGCTTCATGATCGACACCGACTGTCGCATCTCTTCCATGCGGCAAAGATAGCGGTCATAGCAGTCGCCATTTTTGCCCACAGGAATATGGAAGTCGAATTCGTCGTAACATTCGTAAGGCTGCGCCCGGCGCAGGTCCCAGGCAAGGCCGCTGCCGCGCACCATAACACCGGAGAACCCATATTGCTGGATATCGTCTTCGGTCACGATGCCGATATCCGCATTGCGCTGCTTGAAAATGCGGTTTTCCGTCAACAGACCGTCGATGTCATCCAACAAGGCGGGGAATTCATGGCACCATTGTTCGATATCGTCGATCAGGTCGTCCGGCAGGTCCAGATGCACGCCTCCTGGGCGGAAATAGGCGGCGTGCAAACGCGCACCACAGGCGCGTTCGTAAAACACCATCAGCTTTTCACGCTCCTCAAAGCCCCAAAGCGGCGGCGTCAGCGCACCCACATCCATGGCTTGAGTCGTGACGTTCAGCAGGTGAGACAGAATGCGCCCGATCTCGGAATACAGCACCCGGATCAGCGAGGCACGGCGCGGCACCTCAACGCCTGTGAGCTTTTCGATGGCCAGGCACCATGCGTGCTCCTGGTTCATCGGCGCCACATAGTCGAGGCGGTCGAAATAGGGCAGGTTTTGCAGGTACGTCCGGCTTTCCATCAGCTTTTCAGTGCCACGGTGCAACAAGCCGATATGTGGGTCGCAACGTTCGACCACTTCGCCGTCCAGTTCAAGCACCAGCCGCAAAACCCCATGCGCCGCAGGGTGTTGCGGGCCGAAATTGATGTTGAAATTGCGGATCTTCTGTTCGCCCGTGAGAGCGTCGTCGAATTTGGAGCCGTCCATCATTGGTTTTCTCCCAGAGAACGCAAGGGAAAGCCAGAAAAGTTTTTCCCCTTCAAATGCTTACCACCAGCGTGACTAAAGCTAATGTAGCTTGAGTGACGTACAGATTTTTTAAAATCTACCGAAGGTTTTTTGAATAGGTGCACAGATGCTAAACCCAAGCCAGCCGCCGCAATCGCAGTGTTGATCACCTCAAACCACATCACCGCTTCTCCAACTCTTGCAGCTTCAGCGCCATGAACCACAACAGGGCAATCGTCCCGATCGGGATCACGCAGACGAAGGCCCAATAGGCGTTGATGCCAAAGTGCGGCAGCAGCTTGAACATCGGAATGACGGTCAGCGCCGCGATGATGAGCCAGACTAGCATATCCACATCACGCCCCCTCTTGCTCTTTCTCATCGCCGGGCAGGATGTATTCCGCACCCTCCCAAGGGCTCATGAAATCGAACTGGCGGTATTCCTGCACAAGGGACACAGGCTCATAGACCACACGCTTTTCCATCTCATCGTATCGCACCTCGGTATAGCCCGTGGTCGGGAAATCCTTGCGCAGCGGATAGCCGCGAAAGCCGTAGTCGGTCAGGATGCGGCGCAGATCCGGATGACCGGAGAACAGGATGCCGAACATGTCGAACACTTCGCGCTCGAACCAATTCGCGGACGGGTGAATACCGATCACCGATGGCACCATTTGTTCGTCGCGGATCGACACGCGCAGGCGGATGCGCTGGTTCTGGTACATGCTCAGAAAGTGGTAGACGACGTCAAACCGCTTTGCGCGCCCGGGGTAGTCGACTGCCGTGATGTCGACGAGCGATGAGAACTTGCAGGTCGAGTCCAATTGCAGGAATTCGACGAACCCGGTGATGTTAGCCGGGGTCACGTCCACGTTCAACTCGCCATGGGTGACGTCCCATTGCAGAACACAGTCGGGCCGCTTGGCTTCAATATAGGCGCCGAGTTCGTTGAGGGCTTCGGACATGTCTGCTCCTTGTCGCAGATTTTCGCGGCGCGTTGCTGCGCCCATTCACTGTTCAGCGGACAATCGTTCCCGTCCGGCGCATTTTGCGTTGCAACTGCATGATCCCGTAGAGCAGCGCCTCGGCCGTGGGTGGGCATCCGGGCACGTAGACATCCACAGGCACGATCCGGTCGCAGCCGCGTACCACGGAATAGCTGTAGTGATAGTACCCG
>JBCCRF010000260.1:0-3231 GCA_039208305.1 Pseudomonadota bacterium | reverse complement strand
CCCACGCTCTCCAACCCCGAAACACTGGCGAACTGAAATGCGAAGACCAACGTTAGAACGGTGATCACCCCGAGCACGAAATAGCTTTCGCGATGCTGACGTGCCTTCGCCCACTGGCCCGAGGCCAGCATGCGCTGCCAATAGATGCTGGTGGCGCCGGCAAGTAGAAAGATGCCGAAGATGAAGAGGCTTGCCAGCGAGATCGTCTGATCAAGCGAGGTGTCGAAGGGCAGAAATCCTCCGGTGGATATGGCGGTCATAGATAAGGTCAGCGCGTAAAAGGCGCGGGTCCCGGTGACAAACATTGCAAGCGCACAAAGCACGGTCAGCAGCGTGTATAACAGCGCGAGATTGCCAGCAAAAGCCAGTAGCCTTCCCTGTTGCGCGCGAAAATCTGCCCCGACGAACATGATCGTATCGCGGCTCTGCACGCCACCAATGCCGCTTGGCGCTATCACGAGAATGATGGTCAGCAGCGCGAGATAGCCACCGATCCATTGCGCCTGAACACGCAGGAAAATCATCGCCTGCGGCCACTGCTCGATTTCGCGAACCGTGGTGGACCCCGTCGTCGTTAGCCCGGAAACCGCTTCAAAAAGAGCATCGACGAAAGAAATCTCCGTTATGTCCCACAGCGGCACCGCCAGTGCGATCGGTAGAATGCTCCATACCAGCGCGAGCAAAACGAGGCGTCCGATCTGCGGAATGCGCCGTAAACGGCCGATGATGGCAAGCGCCGGGCCTCCAAAGATGAAGCTGCCCATGAGGATGTAGAATCCTAGCCTCTGAGCCACTTCTCCTTCGCCTGCGAGAATAGCGATCACCACAGGGGCGAGCAACGAGACCGTCACGATGAGGCCGGTGCAGCCGAGATAAAAGGCAACCGCCAGCATCAGAAGAATTCCAGGCTGACCCTGAACATCTGCTCTACTTGCTTCACCCGTTCGGACACGGCGAACATGACGATGCGGTCCTTTGCACGGATTTGCAGATCGCCGTCAGGCATGATGACCTGCTTGTCGCGATAAACCGCGCCGACACGCACACCGTCCGGTAAATCGAGATCGCGCAGCGGCGTGTTCACGAGCGTCGAGGTCTCTAGCGCTTCAGCTTCGATCACTTCAGCCGCACCGTTCTGCACCGAATGGACGCCACGAATACGCCCACGACGCACATGTTGAAGGATACGGGAGATCGTTACCGAGCGTGGATTGATGTGAGCGTCGATGCCAAGCGATTTGGTGAAACCATAGTAACTCAAATTGTTGAGCAAGGTCAGGTTAGACTTGCAACCCAGTTTCCTCGCCATCACGGAGGAGAGGATGTTGACCTGATCGTCATTGGTCAGCGCCACCATCAGGTCCGCCTGCTCGATGTCGGCCTCAAGCAGGATTTCCTGATCGAGCGCGCTTCCATGAAGGACCACGGTTCGGTCCAGAATATCCGCAATGGATATAGCGCGTTCGCGGGAGGCTTCCACGACCTTCACCCTGGCATTGGGTTGGCGTTCCTCAATGGCCTGCGCAACGTAAAGCCCGATATTACCGCCGCCCACGATGACGATGCGGCTGGCTGCTGTCTCGTCATGACCGAAGATGCTGAGGGTGCGTCTGACTTTGTCGCGGCGCGCGATAACATAGGCCAGATCACCTGCCATCATGGCATCACTGGAGTGCGGCACAAAGAGCTTGTTGCCGCGCCAGATACCGGTCACAACGGCGGAGAGGTCCGGAAAAAGCTCCGACAGTTGCCCAAGCGGCGTATCGATGACCGGACAGTCATCATCGCATTCGATCGCGACCATAGCGATCTCGCCGTCTGCAAATTGCACAGCATCTGTCGCCCCCGGCAAAGCGATACGCCGTAGCACCATCTCGCCGACTTCCAATTCCGGAGAGATGATGACGTCGATTGGCATGTGCTCGCGGGAAAACAGGTCCTTATAGATGTCCTGCAGGTAGCTTTGAGCGCGGATTCGCGCGACTTTTGTTGGCACGTCGAACAACGAATGCGCCACCTGACAGGCCACCATATTGACCTCGTCATACAGCGTCACCGCGATAATCATGTCGGCGTCTTCCGCGCCTGCATTTTGCAGGACGTCGGGGTGGGAACCGTGGCCGACAAAACCACGCACATCGAGATGGTCTCTCACGCCCTGAACCAGCGCGGGCGAGTTATCGATCACAGTGACGTCGTTGCCCTCATTGGCAAGCCGCTCGGCGATGCCGTAGCCCACCTGTCCTGCGCCACAAATGATGACCTGCATTCGCGTTGTGCCCCGTCGGACGAGGCGCCTATCGCCTCACGAGCGCCCTTTATATGCCAAGGCTTTTCAATTTGCGATGCAGCGCTGACCGCTCCATTCCGACGAAATTGGCGGTCTTGGAAATGTTGCCGCCAAAACGGGTGATCTGGGCAACCAGATAATCGCGCTCAAACACCTCTCTCGCCTCTCGTAACGGCATGGACATGATGTGCTCGTCTTCACTGCCCGGAGTCTTGGGTAGCATGTCACTGATTTCCCCGGGCAGTTGGTCAGCGGTAACGGAATCACCGTCGTCACCGCGCGACAAAATCATTAGCCGCTCAACGTTGTTGCGCAGCTGGCGCAGATTGCCGGGCCAAGAATGAGCCTGCAGCACCGCCATGGCGTCATCACCGATCTTGCACGCCTTCACCCCGGTCTGTGTTTCTATCTGGTGCATGAAGGCTTCGATCAGCGGCTCAATGTCCTCACGGCGGTCGGCAAGTGACGGCACAGCGAGGGGAACGACGGCAAGGCGGTCGAAGAGGTCTTGCCGGAACTGGCCTTCAGCGATTCTCTCTTCGAGATCGATGCTGGTAGAGGACAGGACCCGCACATCTACAGCTACCTTGCGTGTGCCACCGACACGCTCGAATTTTTGGGCTACCAAGACACGCAGGATCTTGGATTGCGTTTCAATGGGCATCTCGCCCACTTCGTCCAGCAAGAGCGTGCCGCGATGGGCCTCTTCCAGTGCCCCGGTCTTGCCCTCGCGCCCCTCGCCCGCCTCGATGCCGAAAAGCTCGGTCTCCATCGTTTCGGGCGTGATTGCCGCGGCGTTAAGCACCACGAATGGCCCTTCGGAACGGACGGAATGGCGATGAATTGCGCGCGCCACCGTCTCCTTGCCGGAGCCAGACGGGCCGATAATCATAACGCGTGAGTTGGTCTGGGCCACCTTGTCGATGTTGGACCGCAGCTGG
>JBCCRF010000259.1:0-3262 GCA_039208305.1 Pseudomonadota bacterium | reverse complement strand
TTCCTGCGCAACGCGCGCGGCAACATGGTTCTTTCCGAGCCGGACACGCGGATCGTGAAGAAATTCATGCCGTATATCGCCAAATAAACCGACCGACCGGCCTTCGAAAAAGCGAAGGCGATATTTTCAGGAGCTAAACCATGGCCCGCGTAAAACGGGGCGTTGCCGCCCACGCCAAACACAAAAAAGTTCTTAAGAAAGCCAAGGGTTACTACGGTGCCCGCCGCACGCAAATCCGCGTTGCCAAGCAGGCTGTTGAGAAAGCCGCCCAGTATCAGTACCGCGACCGCAAGACCCGCAAGCGCGATTTCCGCAAGCTTTGGACGCAGCGTCTCAACGCTGCCGCCCGCGAGCATGGCCTGACCTATTCTCGCCTGATCGACGGTCTGAACAAGGCCGGTATCGAGGTGGACCGCAAAAACCTGTCCGATATGGCAATCAACCAGCCGGAAGCCTTCGCTGCCGTCGTGGCCGCTGCGAAGAAGGCACTGGAATACCTGAAGGACACAACGCCGAACGCTTTTGAAAGCGCCGTCAAAAGCTGACCGCGCTTTTCCAAGCTAGAACGAATTTTGGAAAACCCGTGGCAGCGCAGGCTGACACGGGTTTTCGCGTCTTGAGGACCGAAGAAGATGAGCGACATGAGTGAACTGGAGGCGCTTGAGGTCGGCACGATGGCCGAGATTTCCGCTGCCGCCGATCTGGATGCCTTGGAGGCCGTGCGCGTGGGAACGCTCGGCAAGAAGGGCACCGTCTCCGCCCAGATGAAACAGCTCGGCGGCATGGATGCTGACCAGCGCAAGGTGATGGGTCCGGCACTGAACGGGCTGAAGAACCGTGTCGCCGACGCGATCGCCGCACGCCACGAGGTGTTGAAGCGCGAGGCCGTCGAAGCGCGTCTGGTGTCGGAGCGCGTGGACGTCACGCTGCCCGTGCAGCCCGGCCCACAGCAGCGCGGCCGCATTCACCCGATCAGCCAGGTGATGGACGAGATTACCGCGATCTTCGCCGATATGGGTTTCGCCGTGGCCGAGGGTCCGGATATCGAGACCGACTATTACAACTTCACCGCGCTGAATTTCCCCGAGGGCCATCCGGCGCGGGAAATGCACGACACGTTCTTCTTCCACCCGGACGAGCAGGGCGAGCGCCGCGTGCTGCGCACACATACGTCGCCGGTGCAGATCCGCACGATGGAGGCGCAGCAGCCGCCCATCCGCATCGTCATTCCTGGCAAGACCTACCGGCAGGATTCCGACGCGACCCACTCCGCCATGTTCCACCAGCTGGAAGGGTTGGTGATCGACAAGACGGCGAATATCGCGAACCTGAAATGGACGCTAGCGGAATTCTGCAAAGCCTTCTTCGAGGTGGACGATGTGACCATGCGTTTCCGCCCGTCCTTCTTTCCCTTCACCGAACCGTCGCTGGAGGTGGACATCCAATGCGACCGTTCTGGTGCGGAAGTGAAGTTCGGTGAGGGTGATGACTGGATGGAGATTCTTGGCTCCGGCATGGTGCACCCGAACGTGCTGCGCGCTGGTGGATTGGACCCTGACGAGTACCAAGGTTTCGCCTGGGGCATCGGCATCGACCGCATCGCCATGCTCAAATACGGCATGCCCGACCTGCGCCCCTTCTTCGACGCCGACCAGCGCTGGATCGACCACTACGGCTTCCGCCCGCTGGACATGCCAACGCTGTTTGGAGGGTTGAGTGGATCGCTATGACAACGATCCTTCGCAAGTACGGCTACCGCTTTCACTTCTACAGCGCGGAACCCGATGGCGAGCGGCCGCATATTCATGTCGACGGTCATGGCGGCAAATCGAAGTTCTGGTTGGACGATCTAACGATGTCGTGGCAAATTGGATTGAACAAACGCGAAGTGTCGAAAATCGAGAAAGCGATCAAAGAGCATCGTTCGGAACTGTTGGAGCGTTGGAATGAGCAGCACGGATAAACCTGTTCCCGAGCAACAGCCGGTAGCCGCTTGGTGCGACCCTGATTCCTTGATCGTGCGTTTGAAGGATGGCCGGCAGATCAGAACACCTTTGTGGTGGTATCCGAGCTTGCTTGCGGCAACACCTGCGGCACGCAACGCGGTCGAACTGATGTTCGATGGTGTGCATTGGCCGGAGATCGATGAGGACTTGTCGGTTCGCGGAATGCTTTTGGGATGCAAGGCCAAAGGTGCGATCGATCCCGAGGCCGCAAAATCGCGTGAGACCGAAGAAGCTGCATAGTTTGCTGGCGAGGTCGCCGGCATAGAAAGAACAGACCCATGAAATTCACCCTGTCCTGGCTCAAGGATCACCTTGAGACCGATGCCACTCTCGACGAGATCGTCGAGCGCCTGACGATGATCGGGCTGGAGGTCGAAAGCGTTGATGATCGCGCGGCCTATAGGCCGTTCACGATCGCTAAGGTGCTGGACGCGAAGCCTCATCCCGATGCCGACAAGCTGCAGGTGCTCTCCGTCGACAAGGGCGACGGCAAGCCGTTACAGATCGTCTGCGGTGCGCCGAATGCGCGGGCCGGTCTGGTGGGTGCGCTCGCCGAACCCGGCACCTACGTGCCCGGCATCGACGTAACGTTGGGCGTCGGCAACATTCGCGGTGTCGAGAGCTACGGCATGATGTGTTCGGAGCGCGAGCTCGAACTCTCTGACGAGCATGACGGCATCGTTGACCTTCCCGCCGACGCGCCGGTTGGCACGCCTTTCGCCGACTATGCCGGGCTGAACGATCCGGTGATCGAAATCGGCATCACGCCGAACCGACCCGATGCGCTGGGCGTCTCCGGTATCGCGCGCGATCTGTCCGCCTCCGGCATGGGCACGGTGAAGACCCCGCTGGTTCCGGCCATCGAAGGGAAGGGCGCTTGCCCGGTTTCTGTTGATTTGTCCCAAGCGGGTGATTTCTGCCCGGCCTTCGGCCTGCGCCTCGTGCGCGGCGTCAAGAACGGCCCCTCGCCGAAATGGATGCAGCAGCGGCTGAAGGCCATCGGCTTGCGCCCGATTTCCGCACTGGTGGACGTGACCAACTACATCACCTTCGACCGTGGCCGCCCACTGCATGTCTTCGACGCCGATAAGGTGAAGGGTGATCTCGTCATCCGCCCCGCCACCGGCGAGGAAGAGATGCTGGGCCTCGACGGCAAGACCTACAAACCCGCCACGAGCCACTACGTAATCTCCGATGAAAATGGGCCTGAATCACTCGCCGGTATCATGGGCGGTGAGGAGAGCGGCTGCACGGAA
>JBCCRF010000258.1:0-3322 GCA_039208305.1 Pseudomonadota bacterium | reverse complement strand
TGCTGATAGATCGCGTCCCGCACCTCCCATATTTCAGGCCGCTCCCATGTCCCAATCCACTGGATCGTTGCGCAACATCGCGATCATCGCGCATGTCGACCACGGCAAGACCACCCTCATTGACGTATTGCTGAAGCAATCCGGCACGTTCCGCGACAACCAGCAGGTGGACGAGCGGGCGATGGATTCCAACGATCTGGAGAAGGAACGTGGCATCACGATCCTCGCCAAGGTCACGTCCATCAACTGGAAGGGCAACCGCATCAACATCGTGGATACGCCCGGTCACGCCGATTTCGGTGGCGAGGTGGAACGTATCCTCAACATGGTAGACGGTGTCATCATTCTGGTGGACGCCGCCGAAGGGCCTATGCCGCAGACCAAATTCGTGCTCGGCAAAGCGCTGAAGCTCGGCCTGCGGCCCATCGTTGCCATCAACAAGATCGATAAGCCCGACGGTCGCCCCGACTGGGTGCTGGACGAAGTGTTCGACCTCTTCGCCAATCTGGAGGCGGATGAGAACCAGCTCGATTTCCACACGCTCTACGGCTCGGCGAAGGAAGGTTGGATGGCGATGGACGCCGATGGCCCCAAGGACGACATGGCCCCGCTACTCGATCTGGTGATGGAGCATGTGCCGGAGCCCGCCGTGGAAGATGGCGAGTTCCGCATGCTCGCCACAACCATCGAGGCGAACCCGTATCTGGGCCGCATTCTCACCGGCAAGATCATCTCGGGCGAGACGAAGCCCAATCAGGCGATCCACGCGCTCAATCAGGATGGCGAGATCATCGAGCAGGGCCGCATCACTTCGGTTCTCTCCTTCGAGGGGCTGGAGCGCAAACCCGTCGAACAGGCCAAGGCGGGTGACATCGTCTCCATCGCCGGCATGTCGAAAGCGACTGTTGCCGACACGCTGGTCCAGCCTGGCGTGACCGAACCGGTGCCCGCGCAGCCCATCGACCCGCCAACACTTTCCATGACCTTTCGCGTCAATGACGGGCCGCTGGCCGGTCGCGAGGGCGACAAGGTGCAAAGCCGCGTCATCCGCGATCGTTTGATAAAAGAAGCGGAAGGCAATGTTGCGCTGAAGGTTTCGCAACTGCCGAATTCCGACGCTTACGAAGTCGCCGGTCGTGGCGAATTGCAGCTCGCGATCCTGATCGAAACCATGCGCCGCGAGGGTTTCGAGCTCACCGTGGGCCGCCCCCGCGTGCTGATGCAGGAGGACGAAAGCGGCACGAAGATCGAACCCATCGAGGAAGCCATCATTGATGTAGATGAGGAATATTCCGGCGCCGTTGTTGAGAAACTCTCCCAACGCCGCGCCGATCTGATCGAGATGAAACCGTCTGGCACGGGCCGCACGCGCCTCGTCTTTCACGCACCGACGCGTGGTCTTATTGGCTATCTGTCGGAATTGATGACGGACACGAGAGGCACGGCAATCTTCAACCGCACCTTCCTCGAGTATCAGCCCTTCAGGGGGGACATCCCCCAGCGCAACAATGGCACGCTCATCTCTAACGGTGATGGCGAAGCGGTGGCTTACGCCATGTTCAATTTGGAGGAGCGCGGCCCAATGATGATCCACCCTGGCGACAAGGTCTATCAGGGTATGATCGTTGGCGAGCATTCGCGCGGTAACGATCTGGAAGTGAATGTATTAAAGGGCAAGCAGCTCACCAACATCCGCTCCTCCGGAAAGGACGATGCGGTGAAACTCACCCCGCCGATGAAGATGACTTTGGAAAAAGCGCTCTCTTACATCACCGATGGCGAGTTGGTGGAGGTCACACCGCAGAACATTCGGCTGCGCAAACGCGAACTCGATCCCATCGAACGCAAGCGCCAGATGCGCGCTGCACAGGCGGAAGCGGCAGGCTGATCTCAGCCCACCACCATAACCGTGTTAGTTCCGATCTTCGGCAGCAGCCACCTCATGTCTGCCGGTGAAATCGCGACACAGCCTTCCGTTGGCGGGTAGCCCGGCTTGGCAATGTGAAAAAAGATCGCGCTACCGCCGCGCGTCATGCGGCGGGTGATGTTGTGGTCCATGACGATCACCACATCGTAGAGCCGGTCGGCTCGCATCATCTCTTCGTGGCTGGCTGGATAGGGCAGATCGACGGCGCGATTGTAGTTGCGATCACCAGTCTCATCACACCAACCGGCGGTCGACTTGATGGGCTGCATCGGCAAGAGTGTCTGGGGCAATGCACCCCTGTCGGCGCGATAGAAGCCATGCAACAAGCGAAAGCGCCCGGCAGGTGTGCCCCCGTCGCCTTCGCGCTTTACGCTCACCATGCCGGACCGACCGAGCGCACAGTGCATCACCCGCGCTCCTGCTTGCAGCACCCCCTGCTGCCAATTGCCGGGGCGCGGACGCACGATCAACGCATTCAACATGTTAAGAGCACCTCGGTTCATGCTTTGCCCAATCGACAACGGGGCCAGATTGCGCCACGATTACCGGGTTGAGAAGAGGCACATCGCCCGCTCTTAAAGACTAGTCTGGGAATTTTACAATGACCGAACGCACGCTGCTTCTGGTGGACGACGACACCGACCTGCGCGAAGCGCTGACCGAGCAATTGTCACTCTATGAAGAGTTCACCATCGTGCAGGAGGAAACCGCTTCCGCTGGCATCGCCACGGCAAGGGACAATCACACAGACCTGCTCATCATGGATGTTGGCCTGCCTGACATGGACGGACGAGAAGCCGTGAAGCTGCTGCGCAAAGGGGGTTTCAAAAGCCCCATCATCATGCTCACCGGCCACGATACAGACAGCGATACGATCCTTGGGCTCGAAGCAGGAGCCAACGATTACATCGTCAAGCCGTTCAAATTCGCGGTGCTGCTCGCCCGGATTCGGGCTCAGCTGCGCCAGCACGAACAGTCGGAAGACGCCGTTTTCACCATCGGTCCGTACAATTTCCGCCCGGCGCAGAAGATCATGATCGACGAGGACGACAGCAAAGTGCGCCTGACCGAAAAGGAAACGTCGATCCTCAAATATCTCTACCGCGCCGACCGCAAGGTTGTGACCCGCGATGTGCTTCTGGAGGAGGTCTGGGGCTACAATTCCGGGGTGACGACGCACACGCTCGAAACCCATATCTACCGCCTGCGCCAGAAGATCGAGAAGGATCCGTCGAACGCTGTGCTGCTGGTAACCGATGCTGGCGGCTACAAGCTGATGCCGTAGTGGACGATGTCCCTCGACGCTGACATTCGACTTCTCTCTCGCGTTGCCCTGTTCGAGGGGTTTGATCGTGAAGCCTTGCGCCTACTGGCGTTCGGTGCGGAGGCCCGTAC
>JBCCRF010000257.1:0-3345 GCA_039208305.1 Pseudomonadota bacterium | reverse complement strand
GTCGGTGCATCTGATCTTTATGATGACAACCTCGACCTTCCTTATGGAATGGGCAGTGCGGGCCGACGGCATAGACAACACGGCACTTCGCCCTCTCGCTGTCGTCAAATCGCTAGCACGTAATCTGGCAATGAACCCGATCATCGTGGGCATCGTCACGGGGGGGCTGATCCGCATCATCGGATTGCCATTACCCGGATTTCTACTGGAAGTGCTGGACCTCGTCGCCCGCTGCACCGGCCCATTGGCGCTCATCGCGCTGGGTATGGGGTTGGTGAAATACGGCTTTCGCGGCAACCTACCGCCTGCTGCAACCTTAACATTTCTTGCGCTGATCATAATGCCAGCAACGGTGTTGGCGCTGCAGCACTTCGTGCAAATGCCAACTCTGTGGTTTCAGGTGGCTTTGCTCTGTGCATCATGCCCGACCGGGGTGAACGCCTATCTGATCGCCAGCTATTTCCGCACGGGGGAAGGGTTGGCGACCAACACCATCGTGATGGCGCTGATCGGGTCAGTTGTCACCATTCCTTTCTGGCTTTGGGTCGGCACGCAAACCGGATAGGCGTTCGCGAATATCAGCTGGGGCCAGACCCGCATCACGCAGAGCGGCTAGACTGGTTGAGCCGTCAGACTTCGACAGTTTGCGCCCATCCTCACCCAGTACCAAGCCATGATGATGATAGAGCGGTGTTGGCAGATCAAGCAGCGCCTGCAGCAGCCGATGAACATCTGTCGCCGCTCGCAAATCCTTGCCGCGCACCACATGAGTGATTCCCTGCGCAGCATCGTCCATGGTGACGGACAGATGATAGCTCGTCGGCGTATCGGCTCGCGCCAGCACGACATCCCCCCAGAGTTCAGGATGCGCCACAGTCTCTAGGCCAGGATCATCCGAACCACTCAGCTCTTGCCACGTCACCGGTCCGACGCGCTCGATAGCCTTGGCTATGTCGAGCCGCCAAACCGGACGCCCACCGCGCTCGATCTCGGCCTGCTGTCGCACCTCGGTCCAAGTCCGCTCGTCACCAGGATAATGTGGCGAACCATCAGGATCGCGCGGCCAATCCGGACGCTCCGCCACCATACGCTTGATCGCTCCTCGCGACAGAAAGCTAGCATAGACCAGCCCCATCTCGCGCAACCTTCTGAGCGCGTGCTCATAGGCACGGAACCGCTGAGACTGCGCCTGCGCTTCTTCATCGAATGTTACGCCCAACCAATTGAGATCACGCCTTATCCCATCCGCCAAGGCTTCCGTGCAGCGGGTGGTGTCGATATCTTCCATCCGCAACAGCAGTCGGCCGCCCAGCGCATCCGCCCAGTCGCGATTCACGAAAGCCGACAGGGCATGACCGAGATGCAGCGCACCGTTGGGGCTGGGGGCGAAACGTAAGACAGGAGCGGTGTCGTGAAGCATAAACCTGTGATAGCCGCGCACCTGCCGTCCGCAACCCCGATCAACAGCGACGCGCGGCTGGGCGAATCATTGGCAGCACTGGCAAAGCACGATCCAACACTCGCACCGATGATCGCCGACCTATCGCCCCTGCCCTTACGCAAACAGCCAGCGGATTTTGCGGGTATGGTCCGTATCATCACCGGCCAACAGGTCTCACGCGCCAGCGCGGAGGCGATTTGGGGCAGGCTGGTGACGATCCATCCGACACTCACGCCTCAAGCCGTTCTGGACGGCGGCGAACGGCCGCTGGTCGAGGCCGGTCTGTCGCGCCCCAAACAGAAAACCATTCTCGCACTTGCCGATACGTGTCGGAACGGTCTCGATCTCGCCGCCACAGCAACGCTTCCAGCGGACGAGGCGATGACCACCCTCACCTCCCTGCACGGCATCGGCCCATGGAGCGCACACGTCTTTCTGCTGTTCTGCGCTGGTCACCGCGACATCTTTCCCGCAGGCGACATCGCTCTACAACACGCCAGCGCAGACTACCTGAACTTCGACGCCAGACCCAACGCAAAAACCCTTGCCACCATAGCTGAGCGCTGGTCCCCGCACCGCAGCGCAGCCGCCCGCCTGTTCTACGCACGCTACACCCAACTACGCCGCGGTGCGTTGCCGATCTAGTTTGGCTGCCAACGCCGTGCGATGCTCGACACCAAATCGTCGAATGTAAAAGGGCCGACCGTGCAACTCGAATACCTGATCGCCTTCACAACGATTTTTCTCATCGATTCGGTCTCACCGGGACCGGCCACCACCGCCGTCATGGCGAAGGGCACAACGACGGGCTGGAAACGCACGTTGCCATTCATCACAGGCCTCGTTGTCGGAGACCTTATTCTATTCGGGCTTGCGGTTCTCGGCCTAGCCGCGCTTGCGGTGTCGATGGGCGCTCTCTTCGCGATCATCAAATGGCTGGGCATCGCCTATCTGCTGTGGCTGGCGTGGCGCATGTGGCATTTGCCGCCACGAACCTTCGATGCGGAGCCACCCAGGCAGGACGGTTGGAAATTGCTGACCTTCGGAACGCTGCTACCACTGGGAAACCCTAAAGCCATCGGGTTCTACGTCGCCATTCTGCCCACGGTGATGGATGTCACGGTGATTGCAGCGAAAGACGCTACACTGCTTGCTCTCATCATCGCGATAGTCTGGTTCGGTGTGCTACTGGGCTACGCCACCATGGCCGACAAAGCGAGCCATCTAGTCCGCCGACCACGCGCTCAACGATGGTTCAACCGCGCCGCGTCCGGCTCCATGGTGGCCGCGGCAGGCACGGTCGCGATGCAATAGCGGGCCAAAAAAAGCACGCGAAACAAATAGTGGAATGCGGCATTCGCGCGGCTTCACATTTCTGTCTTATCGCGCTTACAGTCAGCGAATAGGAATTCCCCACGGCCTGGCAAGCCCGAACCGTTGAGAAGGAGCCTCTCGGTGACGATCGCCGTTAATCCGGATATGCACCCCGCATTGGTGCTGAACGCCGACTATCGCCCGTTGTCCTATTACCCGCTGTCGCTATGGTCCTGGCAGGACGCCATCAAGGCCGTATTCCTCGACCGGGTGAACATCGTGTCCGAATACGAGGCGGCGGTATCATCTCCGTCGTTTCAGATGAAACTGCCGTCGGTTGTCTCGCTCAAGCAATACGTGCAGCCGCAACGTAACCCCGCTTTCACGCGCTTCAACCTGTTCCTGCGCGATGGGTTTGCTTGCCAATATTGCGGTGCAGAGGATCGCGACCTGACATTCGACCATCTCATCCCGCGTTCGCGTGGCGGCCAAACGACATGGGAAAACATTGTCACCGCCTGCTCTCCATGCAACCTGCGCAAAGGCGGTAAGATGCCGAAAGAGGCGGGGATGATGCCAAACCGCAAACC
>JBCCRF010000256.1:0-3466 GCA_039208305.1 Pseudomonadota bacterium | reverse complement strand
GCCAACAGTAACATGGTCTATGTCGAGAACGTCAATCTCGGTATAGCCGAGCTCGATCAGGTCCACGAGGGTGCCGGATGCTTCACCGGATTTCTCGTCGACTTCGTAGGTCAGCTCATCACCGGCTTCGAGATATATCTCACCGGTTTCCATGTTGACGATGTCTTCAGCAACGTAGCGACCATGAATTTCCTGTGGGGAGACGCGAATGCGCTCCACCTTTTCCGCCAGTTCGCGGGCTGCGCGAGCGGTGATTTTCTTGCCAGCCTCGTGGACGGCCTTGCCGGTCTTTGCGTTGACAATGTCTTCCATAGGCGTGGTGCCTTTGAGACGCTCGATATCGAGCGGCATGGACCAGCCCTTCTTCTCACCGTCGAAGGTAACCTGCACGTTGTTGTAGAAATGCTCGAGAATTTCCTCGCCATCGAGACCCAACGCCATGAGAACCGAGGTCGCCGGCAGTTTGCGGCGGCGGTCGATGCGAGCATAAACAACGTCTTTTGCGTCGAATTCGATATCCAGCCAGGAACCGCGATAGGGGATGACCCGGGAAGCGAAGAGGAGCTTGCCCGAAGAGTGGGTCTTGCCCTTATCATGGTCGAAGAAGACGCCGGGCGAACGGTGCATCTGAGAGACAATGACACGCTCGGTACCGTTGATGATGAAGGTGCCGTTGCCCGTCATGAGCGGCATGTCGCCCATGTAGACTTCCTGCTCTTTGATGTCCTTGACGGACTTCGCGCCAGTATCCTCATCGATATCAAACACGATGAGGCGCAGCGTCACTTTCAGCGGTGCGCTGTAAGTCATGTCGCGCTGGCGGCATTCTTCGGTGTCATATTTCGGCGGCTCGAAGTCGTAGCGCACAAAATCCAGCTGTGCGGAGCCGGAGAAATCCTTGATCGGGAAGACGGAGTTGAAGACGGCCTGAAGGCCCTCATCACCGCGGCCACCTTCCGGCTCATCGACCATGAGGAAGGCGTCGTAGGACGACATCTGAACCTCGATGAGGTTCGGCATGTCGGTCACCTCGGTAATGTTGCCGTAAACCTTGCGGACGCGGCGGCGACCGTTGAACACTTGTTTCTTGGACTGGGAAGCCATGCAGACTGTTTCTCCGTGTGCGGATGACCGGTCTTTGGGGAGACGGACCGGAAAATATGGCGGCCACACCAGCGATGATGAGAATCACCAAACCGGCGCGTCTGCGCTATCGCGGGGTGTGGTTCACGGAACTGTTCATGCGAAAAAAGTCGCACACAAGTTCTTGTAAACACACAAAGACCGGTCCCCGCCCATCCATTCGGCGACACCGATTTACGCACTCGATAACGAAGATAGACCCCGAGCCCATGCAGCCGGCACGTGCGGTCGTGGAGCGGATATAGAAGAAAAAATGTGGATTGTGAAGGGCTTGCGGGCAGACCGGGCTTGAAAGGTCGCATTCAAGCCTCGCAGCATCACGTTTGCACGGGTATGAAAGACTATGAACATCACTTCCAACCCTTTCCGCAACGAAAGCCGCACGTTTCCAATCGGCGACGGTATTCCCTTTCCTTCGGTCAAGGTCGAATTGCCGCAGGCGCTGCTGGCCCACTGCCCGGCCCATGCCGCAACGCCAATGATAGAGGCACAAGCGCTAGCCGACGATCTTGGCATCGGCGCTCTGTACATCAAAGACGAACGCGCACGAATGGGTCTTGGCAGTTTCAAGGCGCTGGGCGCTGCAGCGGTGATCGCCGATGAAGCCGCTCAGGTCGCCGACAGCGTGCCGGATCGCTCGGCGCTGGACGGCCGCACCTATGTCACCGCCAGCGCGGGCAATCATGGCATGTCGGTTGCAGCTGGTGCTGCAATCTTCGGTGCCAAGGCCATCATCTACCTAGCCGAAACCGTGCCCACCGCTTTTGCCGAGCGGCTGCGGGATAAGGGTGCGGACGTTCGCATTGAGGGTGCCGAATACGAAGCCTCCATGGCCGCCGCCGAGAAGTGCGCCGTTGAGGAAGGCGCAACGTTACTGTCCGACAGTTCATGGGAGAGCTACACCGCCCTGCCCCATAAGCTGATGGAGGGCTACACCGTCATGGCGGCGGAAGCCGCAGACCAAGTTGACGAGGCACCTACCCACATCATGCTGCAGGCTGGCGTGGGTGGATTGGCCGCCGCTGTTGCCGCGTGTTCCCGCCACGTCTGGGGCGATGCGCCGCTTATCACCGTGGTGGAGCCGGAGCGTGCGCCCGCCCTGCAAGCCTGCATCGCGGCTGGCGAATTCGTCAGCGCACCCGGCCCCGTCTCCAATATGGGCCGTCTCGACTGCAAGGAAGCCTCGCTGATCGCGCTAAAGGGATTAGCGCGCGATGCAAATTTCTTCCTCACCATCTCCGACGATGATGCGGCCTTCGCCACAAGCTTGCTCGCCGAAGCCGATCTCGCAAGCACGCCTTCTGGCGCCGCAGGCATTGCCGCACTGTTCAATCCCACATCGCGAGAAAGGCTCGGTATGAACGATCAGTCTCGCGTACTCTGCTATCTGAGCGAAGGCGCAGATGCCTGAACCTACGCGCGGCTTCTCGCCGGCAGAGTTCGCCGCCCGCAAGGCCACACTTCAATCGGCGATGGACGCCAATGGTCTCGATGCCCTGTTGCTCACCACACCCGCCGATATCGGTTACGTCACCGGCTTCCTGACCCGGTTCTTTGAGAGCCCGACACGCCCCTGGTTCGTGATCGTGCCGCGCCATGGCGAGATCATCGCCGTGATCCCCGTCATCGGCGAACCGTTGATGCGCCGCTGCGCCGTCTCCGACATACGCACCTGGCCCGCGCCGCGACCGGATGATGATGGCGTTTCGCTCCTCGGCGAAGCCTTGCGCGAGGTCGCGGACGCATCCGGCACGATCGGAATTCCGAGCCATCTCGAAACGCATTTGCGGATGCCGCTGGCGGATTTCGCCAAGCTCCGCGACGGTAGCGACCTCACCTTCGGCCCCGATCACGGCGTCATGGCCACCGCCCGTGCCATCAAATCCGAAGCCGAGATCGCCAAGATCGAACACGCCTGCGCCATTGCAGGACGCGCCTTCAACCGTGTCAGCGAGATCGCCCGCACTGGTGTTCTGCTCTCAGAGGTTTTCCGACGCTTCCAAATGCTCTGCCTCGAGGAAGGCGCGGACGCCGTCGAATATCTCGCCGGTGGTGCCGGGCCTTTCGGCTACAGCGATGTCATTTCGCCAGCGACCGAAGCGCCTCTGCAGTCCGGTGACATCCTCATGCTCGATACCGGCTGCGTCTGGGATGGGTACTTTTGCGACTACGACCGCAACTTCGCCATTGGCGAGCCTAACACTGTGGCACTTGACGCACACGCTCGCCTTCTCGACGCCATGCAGGCCGGTTTCGAAGTTGCCAAACCGGGTGCCACCGCAGCCGATCTGTTCCACGAGATGGACGCGATCCTCACCGGCGG
>JBCCRF010000255.1:0-3531 GCA_039208305.1 Pseudomonadota bacterium | reverse complement strand
TGATGTCTGCAATATGAGACGGAATCAGGCGCTTTCAGCGGCCGTGTCGTCTTCTTTATCCGCATAGATGTAGAGCGGACGTGTGTTGCCGTTACCGTTCACAACCTCTTCGGAGATCACGACTTCCTGCACACCTTCTAGACCCGGCAGTTCAAACATCGTCTCCAGCAAAATGCTCTCGATGATCGATCGCAGACCGCGCGCACCGGTTTTGCGGGTGATAGCCTTCTGCGCTATGGCGCGCAGCGCGTCGTCTTGGAAGGATAGTGAGACGTCCTCCATCTCAAACAAGCGCTGATATTGCTTGATGAGCGCGTTCTTCGGTTCCGAAAGAATCTCAACGAGAGCGTCTTCGTCCAAATCTTCTAGTGTCGCCAGAACCGGAATACGGCCGACGAATTCCGGGATCAGGCCGAAGCGCAGCAAATCTTCCGGCTCCAACTCTTTAAAAAGTTCGCCCGTCTTGCGATCTTCGGGGCTCTCCACATTGGCGGAGAAGCCGATACCGGTCTGGCGGCCACGGTCGGAAATGATCTTGTCGAGACCGGCAAACGCGCCACCACAGATGAACAGGATGTTGGTCGTATCCACCTGCAGGAATTCCTGCTGCGGATGCTTGCGACCGCCCTGCGGCGGCACCGAGGCGACCGTGCCTTCCATGATTTTCAACAATGCCTGCTGTACGCCCTCGCCCGACACATCGCGCGTGATCGACGGATTGTCGGACTTGCGGGTGATTTTATCGACCTCGTCGATGTAGACGATGCCGCGCTGAGCGCGTTCGACATTGTAGTCGGCACTCTGCAGCAGTTTCAGGATGATGTTCTCGACGTCTTCACCCACGTAACCGGCTTCGGTCAGCGTGGTGGCGTCAGCCATGGTGAAAGGCACGTCCAGAATGCGGGCCAACGTCTGCGCGAGCAGTGTCTTGCCGCAACCGGTGGGGCCAATCAGCATGATGTTGGATTTAGCCAGTTCGACGTCTTCGTTTTCGGCCGCGTGGTTCAACCGCTTGTAGTGGTTGTGCACGGCGACGGAGAGTACCCGCTTCGCGTGGGGCTGGCCGATAACGTAATCGTTGAGCACGTCGAGGATTTCCTGCGGCGTGGGGGTGCCATCGGTGGATTTCACCAGTGAGGATTTGTTCTCCTCGCGGATGATGTCCATGCACAGCTCTACGCATTCATCGCAGATGAAGACGGTTGGGCCAGCGATCAGCTTGCGCACTTCATGCTGGCTCTTGCCGCAAAAGGAGCAATACAGCGTGTTTTTGCTGTCGCCACCGCTCGTGTTGGAAACCTTGCTCATGGTCTACCTCGTTCGGGCTGATGATGCCCGTGTTCTTCGACGCACCGCAAAGCGCGCATATATTATGCCAATCAGGCCACAAAGGCCCGCATCTGGCAATCACAATCACCCATTGCGATTAACACGAGTGCAACGGGTGGGGCATAAGCAGCACAC
Organism: Pseudomonadota bacterium; assembly: GCA_039208305.1. Lineage (GTDB taxonomy): Bacteria > Pseudomonadota > Alphaproteobacteria > Rhizobiales > Rhizobiaceae > Pseudahrensia. Next base: position 2,067 of record JBCCRF010000255.1, on the reverse strand, counting down.
CCCACCCATTATCGGTTAATCCGCGGATGCTTCGCCTTCGATCTCGTCACGCGAGCCGATGACCTTGTCGACCACACCGAACTCGACAGATTCTTCCGACGTCATAAAGTGGTCACGGTCGAGGGTGCGTTCGATCATGTCGTAGTCTTGGCCGGTATGTTTGACGTAAATCTCGTTCAGGCGACGCTTCAGGCGGATGATGTCCTGCGCGTGTCGCTCGATGTCTGACGCCTGCCCCTGAAAACCACCGGATGGCTGATGCAGCATCACGCGCGCCTGCGGGAGGATAAAACGCATGTCTTTTTCGCCAGCGGTTAGCAGCAGCGAACCCATGGATGCCGCCTGCCCCATGCAGAGCGTCGCCACCGGTGGCTTGATAAACTGCATCGTGTCGTAGATCGCCATGCCGGACGTCACCACGCCGCCGGGCGAGTTGATGTAGAGTGAAATCTCTTTCTTGGGGTTCTCGGCTTCGAGAAATAGCAACTGCGCGCAAACGAGCACCGACATACCGTCCTCGATGGGACCAGTAATAAAGATGATGCGCTCTTTCAGCAGGCGGGAGAAAATGTCGTAAGCGCGTTCGCCACGGTTCGTCTGCTCCACCACCATGGGCACGAGGTTCATGGCAGTTTCGATGGGATCCTTCATCGGATGCCTTTCTTTGAATTCACTTCGAAAAATTGGGCCGGTCGCAAAACAGAATCAGTACGCGCGCACCGAAAAAGACAGTGCACAAGACAGACGCCGAACCGATTAACGAAGCGTTAACGCCCGCTCCATGACGCGGTCGCAAGATGGGGAGTTCGCAAGTCTCGGCTGCGAATCCGTGTTGGTGCAAAGATAAGCGAGCGAAGGAAGCGATTAAAGAGGCGAAATGCCCGAGGCCATTCCTTGCCCTGCGGCACAGTTTCCATTGCCCCAAAATGAAAAAGGGCGACCCCAAGGCCGCCCCTAAATTCGTATACCAGCGGCGAGGGCCGCCTGTCGTATTACGCCTTAGAACTTCGCTTTGAAGCTGGCGGACACGGCGTACACCACATCATTGTCAAAGGAGTAGGTCACGCTGTTGGACTGGTCCTGCTGTGCCGGGTTTGGCACAGAGTTGCCGTCGGTCAGGAGGCCAACAAGACCACCGAAGCTGATTTCCACGTTTTCGACGGGCTTGTACTGAATGCCACCGGAGAGCGTCCAAGTATCGGTCTGTGTACCAGATGTCGTAGACGTACCGCGGTCCCAGCCGATTGCAGCGAGGGCGGAAAGGTCTTCGGTAATGACCTGACCAATACCTGCGGAGACGGTGTAACCGTCGCGATAGAAAGGTTCAAACGCGAGACTCGAGGGGCCGCCTGTTGCTGGGTTCAGGCCACCATTGATGGTGATCGACTGCAACTGGCTCCAATCCTGCCAGCGGAAGTTTGCAAATGCCAGCATACCTTCACGGACACCTGTCTGCAGTTTGATGTCCAGCGCCTGCGGAATTTCCGTTGCCAGCGTGATCGGCACGAGGCCGGTGCCTGGGATCAGCGGACCAAAACCTGTGTTGTTCTGGATGCCGGTGAGACCATCAAAGTCGTATTTCGAGGAGTAGAGAACCATGGCGCGCAATGCGATAGCTGGGATCTCGTAGGCTGCACCGAGACGCCAGCCGAAAGCCTCATCTTCAACGGAGAACGTACCAATGCCGGCAGTGTTGGTGATACCACCCACGGCAGGCACACCGGCGTTTGCGAAGTCACCGAAGCTCTGGCGAGACTGGAAACCTTCGATTTCCTGGTAAGATCCACCGACGATAACCCGCCCGAAGCCCTGACCGACAGAGAAGTCGCCTGCAGCAAACTGGTAAGAGCAGGTCAAGCCGTAGTCTTTGGTCCTGATGGAAAACTCAACAGCAGAAAGGGACTGGGCATTGTTCGTGCCGTAGTCTGCGTCGGCGCCGTAGGGCTGTGTATAGTGGCCTAGGCAGTCGAAACCCTGCGTGACGTTCAGCTTCGCACCGAAGCTCAGGTTTGTGTAGGCGCCTTCTACGTCGATATTGCCCGCGCTAGCACCGGGCAACGCAGCATT
>JBCCRF010000254.1:0-3531 GCA_039208305.1 Pseudomonadota bacterium | reverse complement strand
TCGTATTCGGTGCCATCGGTCATCACGACCTTGATGGTGTGATAGTCGGGGTGGATATCGGCCTTCATGTCCGTATGCCTTTGATCTCTGCGCAACCATGGTGGCCTGCGGGCTGCCATGTGAAAACGACTGTTGAGGGAAGTACCGGGCTGCAGTGACCGGTTGGTCCAAATGGCGCAGCACGATCACCTTTGTTTTTAGTCGCGCACGCCTTACATCTCCTTTGCACGCACGGCAACCCGTGCCTCACAGGCCTGCTTTATGCGCTGGGCCGTAAGACCGATGAGCAAAAGGGCTGCTGACGAGTGAGCGAAGAGACGCAAAAGGACCGCACGGGCCTCGCACCGCTGCGCCACCTCGTGCCCTACATCATGCGCTACAAACCGCAGGTTTTCGGCGCGATGGTATCTCTGTTCATCGCTTCCATCACCACACTCTCGTTGCCGCTAGCCGTGCGTTCTATGATCGACAACGGTTTACTCAACGAAGATGCGGTCTTCGTGAATCAGTATTTCTACGCGCTCTTTGCCATCGCCGCGCTGCTCGCCGTCTCGTCATCGCTGCGCTATTATTTTGTCATTTGGTTAGGCGAACGCGTGGTGGCGGATCTACGCCGCGACGTATTTGCCCATCTGACCAGCCTATCGGCGGAATTCTTCGACACCGCTCGCACAGGCGAACTGGTATCACGGCTCACGGCAGACACGACGCAGATCAAATCCGCCGCCGGTGCCACGGCCTCCATGGCGCTACGCAATGTGGTGCTGATCATCGGCGCGATTATCGGCATGATCTGGTCGTCGCCATCGCTGTCGTTCATCGTGCTGGCGGCAATCCCGCTCATCGTGCTGCCGATCTTCGCCTTTGGCCGCAATGTGCGAAAAAAGTCCCGTTTCGCGCAGGACGAACTGGCCGCCGCCACAGCCTTCGCGTCAGAAAATATCTCGTCGGTAAAAACGCTTCAGGCCTTCACAAACGAGACGCTGACCTCGACCCGCTTCTCGGATGCGATCGAAAACGCATTTTCCGCAGCACGTCAGTCGGTCGCCGCACGCGCCGTCCTCACAGCCTTCGCCATTTTCATGATCTTCTCCAGTGTCGTCGGTGTCTTGTGGATCGGTGCCGGTGCGGTGCTTGACGGCACGATGACCCCCGGCCTGCTGGGTCAATTTCTGCTGTTTTCCGTCATGGCTGCTGGTGCGCTGGGCGCGCTGTCGGAAGTCTGGGGCGAACTCTCCCAGGCAGCCGGTGCAGCCGAACGCTTGTCGGAGCTGCTGGCAACCGATCCTCTCGTGTCTGCGCCAGCGGACCCGAAGCCGCTGCCTACCCCTGCACGGGGTGCGCTAACTTTCGACAACGTGTCTTTCGCCTACCCCACCCGCGCGCAGGATGCGGTGGTGAAGGATCTATCGCTTTCGATCGCGCCCGGCGAAACGGTTGCCGTGGTTGGCGCGTCTGGCACCGGCAAAAGCACGCTCTTCAATCTGGTGTTGCGCTACTACGATCCGACCTTCGGCAAAGTTATACTGGATGGGATCAATGTCGCCCAGGCAGACCCCAGGGAACTCCGCCACCGCATCGCGCTGGTGCCACAGGACACAACGATCTTCGCCACATCAGCGCGAGAGAATATCCGCTTCGGCAAGCCGGACGCGACAGACGCCGAAGTCGAGCAGGCAGCCAAGCTGGCGCTAGCGCATGACTTCATCACCGATCTTGCTGATGGCTACGACACCACGGTCGGCGAGCGCGGCATCACCCTGTCCGGCGGCCAACGCCAACGCGTGGCCATCGCCCGCGCTATCCTGAAAGACGCGCCGCTGCTGCTGCTGGACGAAGCCACAAGTGCTTTGGACGCCGAAAGCGAGAAGCTGGTGCAGAAAGCGCTCGATGGCCTCATGGTCGACCGCACCACTGTTGTCATCGCTCATCGCCTTGCCACCGTGCTGAAGGCAGACCGCATCGTCGTCATGAACGCTGGCACCATTGTGGAAGAAGGCACCCATGCCGAACTCGTGAAGCGCGGGGGCATTTACGCGCGGCTGGCAAAGCTGCAATTCGAAACCGACCTCGCTTCCGTCGCTTAAGGGGCTCCCATGTCCGACACGTCTACCCGCACCACCGGTGCCGACATCATCGCTCGCAAACTCGCCATGAGCGGTGCAGACCGCGCCTTCGGTATTCCCGGCGGCGAGGTGCTGGCCCTGTTGGAAGCGTTGGAGCGCGCCGGCATCACCTTCCACCTTGCCAAGCACGAAAACGCAGCGGGCTTCATGGCGGAGGGCGTGTGGCACGCCAAGCCGGAAGGCAACCGCGCGCCCGCGATCCTGCTCGCAACCGTCGGGCCCGGTGTCGCAAACGCCACCAACGTCATCGCCAACGCCCAACAGGACCGCGTGCCGCTCATCTTCCTCACCGGCTGCATCGACGGCGCGGAGGCCGACACCTACACCCACCAGGTCTTCGACCATCAGCAGATGCTACAGCCCATCGTGAAGGCGAGCTTCCGGGCCAATGCGGGTTCGCTGGACGCGGTGATGGACAAGGCCATCACCATCGCCTTCGAGGGCCAGCCGGGGCCGGTCCATATCGATGTCCCCATTGCCGTGGCAGAGGGCGAAACCGACGAACAGGCCCGTCCTCTGCCACCCGTCCCAAGCCCGGCGATGCAACGACCAGGGTCAGAATTAGCCGAGGTGCTTGAGGCGCTGAACGGTGCTGAACGGCCACTCATTATCGCAGGCGTAGACGCCGTGAACGATGGCGCGAGCGAAGCGGTGACAGCGCTGTGTATCCAGCACGGCATCCCGCTCGTGACGACGTATAAGGGCAAAGGCCTGCTGGACGAGAGCCACGAGCTTTCGCTTGGCGGTCACGGACTGTCACCGAAATCCGATAGCGTGATCCTGCCGCTGGTGAAGCAGGCCGACGCAGTCATTCTCGCAGGCTACGACCCAATCGAAATGCGGATCGGCTGGCGCGACCCGTTCGGCAACGATGCAGCGGTGATTGACATCACACCCCAGCTGCGCGACCACGGTATGCACCACGTGACCCACACCCTGCGCGGCGGCATTTCGGCCACCTTGGAGCAGCTGAACGCCGCCATGGAAAAACGGCCTCGCTGGCCCGGTGGCGAAGCGGCCAAGGCCCGAGCCGAACTTCAGGCGATGTTTGCAGGCTTTAGCGAATGGGGACCGGGGAAGGCTTTCGAGACGCTGTCGAACTGCATGCCGCAAAATACCGTTATGACCGCCGACGCCGGTGCCCACCGCATTCTCGTCTCGCAAGTCTGGCAATCAACACGGCCCCACGCCGTGCTGCAATCCACAGCGCTGTGCACCATGGGTTGCGCCGTACCGCTGGCCGCAGGGTTCAAACTCGCCGTCCCGGACGCGCCGGTCATCGCCTTTGTCGGTGACGCAGGCCTCGAGATGGGTCTGGGCGAACTCGCCACCCTACGCGACCTGAAAGTGCCGATCATCATCTGCGTGATGGTGGACGAGGAACTGGCGCTGATCGAGATCAAAC
>JBCCRF010000253.1:0-3552 GCA_039208305.1 Pseudomonadota bacterium | reverse complement strand
ATTCGCTACCATTCCGCAGATGCTGGAGATTCTGAAACGCACCTACTGCTCCACGCTGGGTGTCGAGTTCATGCATATCTCCAACCCCGATGAGAAAAGCTGGATCCAGCAGCGCATCGAGGGGCCGGACAAGCAGATCGAATTCACAGAGAACGGCAAGAAGGCGATCCTCAACAAATTGGTGGAGGCGGAGGGCTTCGAGAAATTTCTCGACGTCAAATATAAAGGCACTAAACGCTTTGGCCTGGATGGCGGCGAAAGCCTGATCCCTGCGCTGGAGCAGATTATCAAGCGCGGCGGTCAGCTTGGCCTGCAGGACATCATTTTGGGCATGCCGCACCGCGGGCGTTTGAACGTGCTCACCAACGTTATGGGCAAACCCTTCCGCGCCGTGTTCCACGAGTTCATGGGCGGTTCCTTTAAGCCCGATGCGGTGGAAGGCTCCGGTGATGTGAAATATCACCTCGGTGCATCGTCGGATCGCGAATTTGACGGCAACAGCGTTCACCTGTCGCTGACGGCGAACCCCTCACATCTGGAAATTGTGAACCCGGTCGTGCTGGGCAAGGCACGCGCCAAACAGGACACACTGCGGCCCAAACGCGAAGACGGCACTCGCGACCGTTCCACCGTGCTGCCGCTGCTGCTGCACGGCGATGCAGCTTTTGCCGGTCAGGGTGTGGTGGCGGAGTGTCTCGGCCTGTCGGGCCTGAAGGGCCACATCACCGGTGGGTCGATCCATGTGATCGTCAACAACCAGATCGGATTTACGACCAACCCGCGCTTCTCACGCTCTTCGCCTTATCCGTCGGACGTGGCGAAGATGATTGAGGCGCCGATCTTCCATGTGAACGGCGATGACCCGGAAGCGGTGACCTATGCTGCAAAGGTGGCCATCGAGTTCCGCCAGACATTCGGTAAGCCCGTCGTCATCGACATGTTCTGCTACCGCCGCTTTGGTCACAATGAGGGCGACGAGCCCGCGTTCACCCAGCCGATCATGTATCGCAAGATCAAGGATCACCGGTCCACGCTCACGCTCTATGGCGAGCGGCTGCAAAAAGAAGGTGTGATCGGTGAAAACGGTGTCGACGACATGCGTGCGGAATTTCGCGCCAAGCTGGACGGCGAGTTCGACAGTGCCGAAGGCTATAAGCCGAACAAAGCCGACTGGCTGGACGGCGCATGGTCCGGCCTGAAGGCCGCGCAAAGGACCGACGATCCTCGCCGCGGTACAACCGGCGTAACGATGGAACGGCTGCGCGATCTCGGCCAGCAGATCACACAAGTCCCGGACGAGTTCGAGGCGCATAAAACGATCAAGCGCTTCATGAAAAACCGTGCCGCGATGATCGAGACCGGTCAAGGCATCGACTGGGCGACGGCGGAGGCATTGGCATTTGGCTCGCTGCAGCGTGACGGCCACAAGGTGCGCTTGTCCGGTCAGGATTGCGAGCGCGGTACGTTCTCCCAACGCCACTCAGTGCTGTACGATCAGCGCGATGAGAAGCGCTATATCCCGCTGGACAATCTCACCCCCGCGCCTGCCGATCAGGGCGGGGCGGAAGAGGTGGCCGGATACGAGGTCATCAACTCGATGCTCTCGGAAGAAGCGGTGCTGGGCTACGAGTACGGCTATTCGCTTGCCGATCCCAACGCGCTGACGATCTGGGAAGCTCAGTTCGGTGACTTTGTGAACGGCGCGCAGGTGGTGATCGACCAGTTCATCTCGTCGGGCGAGCGCAAATGGCTGCGTATGTGCGGCCTCGTCATGCTGCTGCCCCACGGTTACGAGGGGCAGGGGCCGGAGCATTCCTCGGCGCGCGTTGAGCGCTTCCTGCAGCAATGCGCGGAAGACAATATGCAGGTGGCGAATTGCACCACGCCGGCTAACTATTTCCACATCCTGCGTCGCCAACTGAAGCGCGAGTTCCGCAAGCCGCTCATCATGTTCACGCCAAAGAGCCTGCTACGCCACAAGCGAGCGGTCTCGAAGCTTGAAGAGCTGGGGCCGGATGAAAGCTTCCACCGCCTGTTGTGGGACGATGCGGAATCCAACCCGGAAACGACCGAGACGAAGCTGGTGGCGGACGACAAGATTCGCCGGGTCATTATCTGCACTGGCAAGGTCTATTACGACCTGTTCGAGGAGCGCGAGAAGCGCGGCATCAACGACATCTACCTGCTGCGGATGGAGCAGCTTTACCCGTTCCCCAAAAAGGCGCTGACCAGCGAGCTGTCGCGCTTCAAGGGTGCGGAGGTGGTCTGGTGTCAGGAAGAGCCGCGCAATATGGGCGCGTGGGATTATGTGGACACGCGGCTGGAGAAGGTGCTGGTGGATATCGGTGCCGAGCATACCCGGCCCCGTTACACCGGGCGCGATGCGGCGGCATCGCCTGCTACGGGGCAGATGTCGCGCCACCTGGCGCAGCTGGCAGAGTTTCTGGAAAACGCGCTGGGCGACGGCTCTGCATAAGATGAATTGTGGCCGCACGGCCTGACATGGAAGACGACAAGAGGGAGCCGAAATGGCCGACAATGATGGTGAACTGATCGACGTGATTGCCCCGAGCGCGGGGGAATCCGTCACCGAGGCGGACGTCGGCGAATGGCATGTGAAGGTCGGCGATGCGCTGAAAGTCGATGACCCGGTCGTGGAATTGGAGACCGATAAGGCTGCCATGGACGTGCCGGCCCAGAGTGCAGGCACGCTGGCTGAAATTCTTGCTGAAACCGGCACCGTCGTGGAGCCGGGGGATGTGATCGGCCGCATCAAAGTGGGCGGCACGGCGTCCGCACCGGCTGAGGCAGCGCCTGCGCCCGCAGCGAGTAATAGCGCGCCGGCTGCTAGCGAGGCAGCATCTGTACCTGCCGCCGCGATGGACCCTGCGCCATCCGCTTCCAAGATGATCGCCGAGAACAATCTCGATGCGTCCAAGATCGAAGGTTCCGGCAAGCGCGGTCAGGTGCTGAAGGGCGACGTGATTTCGGCGCTGGAATCTGGCTCCGCAACGGCCTCCGCCAAACCTGCAGACGTACCGCGCACGAAGCCATCTGCCGAAGATGAAGTGCGAGAGGAGCGGGTGCGCATGACGCGCTTGCGCCAGACCATCGCACGCCGGTTGAAAGACGCGCAGAACACCGCCGCCATGCTCACCACCTTCAACGAGGTGGATATGGGACCGGTGATGGAGTTGCGGAAACAGTACAAGGATCTGTTCGAGAAGAAGCACGGCGTGAAGCTTGGCTTCATGGGCTTCTTCACAAAAGCGGTTTGTCATGCACTGAAAGAAATTCCGGCAGTGAATGCCGAGATCGACGGCACCGACATCGTCTACAAGAATTTCTGCCACATCGGCGTCGCCGTCGGCACTGACAAGGGCCTCGTGGTGCCTGTGGTGCGCGATGCGGATCAGATGAGCATTGCCGAAATCGAGCAGGAAATCGGCAATCTCGGTCGCGCGGCGCGGGATGGTGAACTCTCCATGGCCGACATGCAGGGTGGCACGTTCACCATCTCCAACGGTGGCGTCTATGGCTCTTTGATGAGCT
>JBCCRF010000252.1:0-3578 GCA_039208305.1 Pseudomonadota bacterium | reverse complement strand
GGTCATGGAGACGTTTTCAGGACTAGCCACGATAAAACCTCCTAGTCTTGTGGTCTTTCGACCGTTACCGCAGATGACCCCGGCGGCCGGGCTTGGTTCAGGTGAACCTATTCTCCCGCTGATGAGGCGGGTGAATTCTTGATATGGTTACGATTGGAACGTGTAGCCGGCGGTGGCGTGTGCCGCCTGCCGAGCCTGTGTCCAGAGCGAAGTAGAACTATCTGCGCCGAAGACGCGGGCGAGACCGATCAGGCCAACCGAGACGATGAAAATGAAGGAAAAGAGCGCACGGTAGCCGAGCGTTTCCGCAAGCGATGGACCGTGGCCGATGATTGGGCGGTCGAGCTGGGTGTCAGACATATTGGGTTCCTCCCCGTGATGATCGCGCTAAGCCGCGACCGAATGCTGTGATGTTTCGAGAACCCTTGCGGCGGTGACGCGGACATCGCCGGCATCCAGCGCTTCGCGCTCGCAAGCATCACGCAGCCGCTTGGCTGCCGAGATACGAACGAGAATGGGTTCACGGTCGATAATGTCGTCGAGCTGTTTGCGGGCGTCTTGATCCCACGGCAGCGAACTCTTGACCTGTGTCGGCACCGCCGGCGCATCGGCATCCATGGTCGATTGCAGGGGCAAAATGTGGAACAGCGCATCGAACAGGCTGTTGCAGACCTCTTGCACAAGATAGCTTGCGCCCGAGTAGCCCATGAATGGTGTGCCGGTGTGGCGACGGATAACCGCGCCTGGAAACGAAGCGGGCATCCACATGGTGCGGCTTTGCTGGTCCGCAATGTACATGCGCTCATTGTAGGATCCGAACAGGATCATTGGCGGTTCATCGGCCAACAATTCCTGCACTCCGCCATTGTTGGTCTTCTTACCGGCCAATCGCGAGACCGCGAAGGTGCAAGGCATTCCTATCTCTTCTTCGAGGAAGTTCCTTAAACCGCGGGTGTAAGTCTCATTGGCAACGACCGCGAAGGACGCGGTGCCGTAGAAATCCTGTGTCACCGAACGCCACAGATCCCACATAGGCTTCAGCGTTGTGTGCTTCTCGCGCGTGATGAAGGGCTCGGGATCAAGATCCAGCATTTCGCCGAGCTTCCGCAAGAAAGCGGTGGTCGAATGAATGCCGATTGGCGCTTGCAAATAAGGGGTGTCCAGCGTTTCGCAGAGTAGACGCCCAAACTCACGATACATACATACGTTGGCGTCTGACTGAGCGAGCTTTGCAACGTCGGCAAGGTGCGAGCCTAGCGGGAAGGTCATGTTGACCTCTGCACCGATGCCCTCAATCAGCCGCCGAATTTCGGCGAGGTCTGAAGGCATGTTGAACGTGCCGTACATCGGCCCGATGATGTTAACCTTCGGTTTCTCACCCTCTTTGCGCGCACGTTTCTTCGGCATGCGCTTAGGACCGTACTCCGTCCACAACCACTTCAAAGCGCGGTCGGCGGACTGCCACTGATCCTCATCGATGGTGCGCGGCAGGAAACGCACGACATTTGCGCCCTCCGGGGTAACACCACCGCCGATCATCTCCGCAATTGAGCCCGTTACCACGACGGCGGGCAGGTCGGGATCGAGGGTCGTCCGCGAACGGCGCATCGCGCCCTCCGTACCATGTTGGCCGAGTTCGTCTTCACCCAAACCGGTGACAACGATAGGCAGTTCGTGGGGCGGTAGGGCATCGGTGTAGTGCAACACCGATGTGACGGGTAGATTCTCACAACCCACAGGGCCATCGATGATGACCTGCAGGCCCTTGATGGCGGTAAAGGCATAAACACTACCCCAGTAACCACCGGCCCGGTCGTGATCGAGGATGAGGGTCATGTGCCAACCGCCTCCCCGGCATCAACGGCGTTTGCGGCGCGAGCTGCTTTGGCCGCGAATTTCTTGCGGAAGCTGGTGTTGATCTGCGGCGTCTCTTCCCAAACGCCCGCGGTATCGCCTTCCCCGACGCCTTCGAAGAATTCAGTCATGGCATCGAAACGCGGTTTGTTGGCTATTGCACCGTTTATGACAGTCGCAAGCGACCCGGCACCCGCCGGGCCCATGAGCGGACGGGCCGAAATGAGGTTCGTAAAGTAAAGTCCCGGTGTGCCGCGTTGTTTGGCCTTCTGCACGACTGGCGTTGTGCCGATGGCAAGATCCGGGTCGTAGAACTCCATCGCCATGCAATCGTCTTCCAGCGAGGCGCGGTATTTGACCTGAACGCCCTTGGCCTCCAGCCAGTCGCAATCGTCCTTCGACCATTCGGTCTTCGGGCAGGCCGTGCCGACGTAGCGAACATCTGCGCCGCTCTCGACGAGGAGACGAGCAACCAGCAGCTCCGAACCTTCGTAGCCGGAGAGCGTGATGCGACCTTTGATCGGCATGGCAGCCAGAGCACCACGAATGGCGCGCAGCATCGCGTTTTGTGCGGTTGCGATATCGGCAGCTTTCACGCCGCAGGCATCGCCAATTTTGGCAAGCCACGCTTGCGTCCCCTCGACGCCAACCGGCGCGGAACCGACAATGGGCCGCCCTGCCGCTTTGAACTCGCGGATGGAGGCTGTGTAGAACGGATGGATCGCCGCGACGACCGCACCGTCCAGTGCGCTATAGAGTTCGCGCCACTCACGCGTTGGCACAACAGTCCCGGCTTCGAGACCCATGGGCTCCAGCATCGCACCGATCGAAACAGGGTCGACCGGGAACATTTCGCCAAGAAGCGTGATCTTCGGCTTATCGGAGTCGCTCTTGGTGGCGGGCGCCTGAACGGGGCCAGCTGTAACTTCCTTGCGCGCGTAATTCAGCATCGCGCCAGCCAGAACGTCTTTGGCCTCAGCATGAGTTGGGATGCCGAAGCCAGGAACGTCAATGCCGACGATACGAACACCATCGATTTCCTTTGGCAGCATTTGAAGCGGTACGCCGGATGCTGTTGGTACGCAAAGATTGGTGACGACGATGGCGTCGTACTTGTCCGGGTCAGCCATCTCGTGAACGGCGTCACGGATGTCTTCGTAGAGCTTACCTGTGACAAGGCTTTCACTGTCGAAAGGCACGTAGCCAACCGTGCGGCGCGCTCCGTAGAAGTGGCTAGTGAAGGTCAGGCCATAAACACAGCAGGCGGAACCGGACAGGATCGTTGCGGTGCGGCGCATACGCAGGCCGACGCGCAAAGAGCCAAATGCGGGGCACATGCTTTGCGGTTGATCGTGCGGCCCTTGCGGATAATCCTTGGCGTATTGCTCGAGGATTTCCGACTTGCCCGCCGTCGCCGCCGCAGCCTTCATCGTGTCAGCACCGGCATGGCAGCCGCCACCGGTGACCGCCTCGGCGGCCTCGATATCGATGTCGGCGGTTTCTGTGCCGCGCTGATCGAGAAGGTTGTAGGTCTCGGTCATCGGATCACACGCTGTCGTAGATGACTTCGAGGGAAGGTTTGTTGATGATCGACGGGTCGCACATGTCTTCCGGAAGTGCCGGGGTTAGCACGTAGTCGGCGCCAGTCTCATCAGCGGTGAAGAGGCCCAGTAGTCCATCCTGATCGAGCGGAGTGGGCTGACGCGGTGGGAGATCGGAAGAGC
>JBCCRF010000251.1:0-3796 GCA_039208305.1 Pseudomonadota bacterium | reverse complement strand
GCAGATCTTCGAGCGTCGATGTCGTGACGTCCATGCGGCTGCTGAGCTGGGCAGAAGTTTCTTCGACAGTGCCTCTAAGCGCAGGCAGAGCGGCTTGCAGCGCCGCCAAGGCTTCCTGACTGGCTTCGTCACCGGCCGGGGCGTCCGCCAGACGGGCGACCTGCTCGTCGAGCTGCGTGACCCGCTGGGCCAGGCTGGCCAGCCCTGCATTTTCTCCAGCCTCACCGGAGGAGACAGCGCTCTGTACTTGCGCCAGGGTGGCGGTCGCCTCTTCCAGCGCAGTTTCGAGCGCGCTGATGCGCTCGATAATGGCGGGATCAACGGGTGCGGTGGCTGACCCGTTGGACGATGGGACGGGACGCTCCTCGAGCGCGGCGATCCGGCTTTCCAGCGCGCTGGTGTCGACTGCCTCGCCACCATTCGCGGCTTCGGAGCGCGCTGCTGCCAGTTCCTGGCGCAGCGTGGTGATTTCGTCGTTCAACGTGACGCGGGTGCTTTCCAACGCTTCTGCAGTGGCGAAACTTTCGGTGTCGGAAGATGCGAATGATTGCAGCAACCACCCGCCGCCCAGCGCGATGCCACCGCCGAGGCAGGCGGCGATGATCATCGATCCGAAACCTGCCCCACCCTTCTTATCGGAAGTTGCGGCGGCAACTGTTTTTGGTGGAACCGTATTGGTGGGCTTGGAAGGGGATGCCGTCGTGTCCGGCTTACCAGTCTTGGATGCGTCTGCTGCACCGGCAGGTTTTGCGGATTTCCCGTGTTTGCCCTTCTCGCCGTCTGCGGTAGCGGCGTTTGCTTTCGTGGCTGGTTGCGTTTCGGATCTGCTATCCTTCACCAGCTCTTTTTTTGCATCGGGCTCTTTTTGGTCGTCCGCCTTTACCAGAGCAGCTCGCCGTGGCGACGTGCTGGCCTTTGGCACGGAAGAGCGGCTTTTGGATGAAACGGTTTTACTTTGGCCCGTCTTGCTGGGGGCATTACCTGGCGTAGCATCGGGCTTTTTGACCGTCTTCGCTTCCAGATCAATGGTCACCGGCTTCCGATTGCTCGATTTTAATGCACTGCCGGATTTTGCAGGTTTTTTCATAAGGTTTCCCTTTTTCTTCGGGACCGCACGGCCTGCCGATTTGAAAACCACCAGCACCGATTTGGCAACTCGACTTGCGGCCGAGGTTTGCGAATGCGGTGGCGTTAGAATGGAGCGGTAGACAACGCCGTGGCAAGCGTCCGCAGCCCCTTGACGCTTTCATCGCTGAACGGTTTCACCCGCCATCGGTTGCGAGCAAGGTCAGCAGCGCCGCTTCGTTGGGATGCATCGACACGTGGGTTCGTTGGGCGAGATGTGTCGGAAGTTCATCACGAATTGCGTCAGACATTGCGAAAATTGATGGAACACCCGTTGCTCGAGGAAGTTGTTGGAACAGTGTCGCGAATGTTTGCGCGATGCGTGGCGATGTCAGCAGTACGGCATCGATTTGGCCTTTGACCAGGCGCCGCCATGTGCTGTCGCTGAAGGCGGTTGCTGCCACCATGCGATACACCACCCAAGACACGATCTGTCGTTCGATTAGGTCTGCCAGATCACGAGCGATTGTCTCCGCGCGGGGCCAGAGCAGCGGCAGCGTCAATGGGATTTGGTATGTCGCGCTGTTCACAGCGTTGGCGAGGTCTGTTGCGTCCCCACTGACATGGTGGACCGTCTCGAAACCTGCCGCTCGCGCCGCCTTGGCCGTCGCTTGCCCTGTCGCCAGAATAAGGCAGTCTTTTCGATTCGCCTCCGGTATCGCCCGAGCTGCGTGAGCAGCTGCATGGGCGCTGGTCAGCAGCACGGCTGCAAACGGTCCGGTCGGCTCGGGCCTATCGAGGTCTTCAAGGTACAAAAGTGGTTCGGCCACCACCTCGTGTCCCATCGCTTCCAGCTTCGCGGCTGTCTCAGCCTGCCGAGCTAACGGGCGGGTGAGCAGAACGCTGACCATTCAACGTGCGCCTTTGTCTTGACCGTCGCCATCCGTGTCGGCCAGCGTGTCCAGCAGATCGCCGGTGGCCAGATCAGCCTCCGCCTCACCCCTGCGTGTGCTGCGTTTCTCACGTACCGCTCGCCTCTCCAGCAGCCAGCGGATTTCACGATCACGGCAATCCTCCAGTGCGATAACGATCTGGCTGGCCTTGCGCGGCCCCTGTTTGCCGGAAAACTGGATACTCTCTTCAATTGTCATATCGGCATCAATGCAGGTGAAGGTCCACGCACCACCAGCTGGGTCGGCGATGAGGATGGAACGGCCCGACGACAGGTGCGAAGCCTTAATGCAGGCGGGCAGGTGGAATCGCACAGCGACGTGGGCTGGATCACCGGATGGACCGACGGTGCCAAAGCGGTCGGTCCCCTCAAGCGTTTGTCCGTCGGCGGTCAGGTGCAACTCGCGGTCGTGGAGAATACCGAAGCGCGAGGCGTAACCGTCATGGCGGGCCTCCAGCCGCGCACCGTGGGCATCCTTGCGGCTGACGCTCACATGCCGTGGCGTATGAATGATCGCCGAAGGCAGATAGGAATGGAGCCGCGCGTCATTGGCAAAGATGCTCGACGATGTGTCACCGACGGTTGCTGTGCTGTGGGCTGCGGTGGCGCGAGCGAAGGGCGTGGTGCGATCTTGATCATGATCGGGGGCACCGCAATTGACGATGAACCGGGAATCGCCGCTGGACAGTTCAAAGGCGAGCGTTCCGGCCATCGCAAGGCCGTCGCCGCACAGCGCGTTGGGTTGGCCCGCATCGATGATGACCACGGTCCCGTTGCGCTCCAACCTGTGAAAGCCGCCGGCGATAGAGGCCGGTGGCTCATTCGCATCGCCATCCGGCACGTGGTGGCGCATCACGTTGGCCAGTTGTCCGCGATCGATCTCGGCGGTGCCGTTGAAGCGTGCCAGCGTGCCGTCGGAATGACGGAACAGACGCACGGCGTCCAGCATGATATCGCGCGCCCTGTCGAAGGCGGATGATGGCTGCAGCCCTTGTTGCTGGAAGGCCTGATGCAGGGGCAACAGGACCGTCAATGCGTTTACGAGGCCGCTGGGCTTGCGCAACATAGGCGCGTTGGTAGACAGGATTTGGCGCTCAATTTCCCGGTCGAGCTCGCGCATGGAGCTGGAGAGCGTCTTGCGCATTCCTTTCAGACACAACGACCCGTACACTAGGGCGATAGCGCACAGTAGACGCGGATAGCCTTCGCGGGCAGCAGAGCCGTTGCGCTGCAGAAAACGGAAGTGGCGACCAATCATGCGCAGCAGCGTCTGATAGGCTTCGACGCTGGTGTTGGTGACGAGCAGTGGGGAGTGGTCCAGCCATGCGATCAACCGATAGGCTACCGTGTCGGTACGCCAGGCGCGGCTGTCAAGCTGGTGGCCCCAGATGTCGATCCAATCTGCCACTAGAGCTGCGGCATGGGCGCGGGCGAGGTCGGTATCGGCTTTGTCGAGATGGCGTAGCCATCGGAAGGTGTGCAGCGCGTCGAACCATTCACCGCTCGGAGTGGCGCTACTGGAGGCAAGGTCCTGACCGCTGCCATCGGGTTCGACCATGAAGGGGGTGCCGCCGGTGGTGACGACGAGTCGTCCGGCAAAATCGTAGTTGCCTTCATAAAAAAAGACGGCCTTCTGAGCATCGGCAGGCTGCAGGTTCTGTGGTGCAAGGGTAAGCCCTTCTGGCGCGGGCCCGGCCAACCTCCACGCGTAGAGCGGGCCGGAGCGCAACCGCCGCAGGCTGCGCCGCCAGACCTCGCGGGTGACGAGACGGCCTGTCG
>JBCCRF010000250.1:0-3858 GCA_039208305.1 Pseudomonadota bacterium | reverse complement strand
GTCTCCGGTTTGGGCTGCACGAGAAACAGCCCCACCAGCAACAGCACCAGTGCGGCCCACAGCCAGACGGACGGTGCCTCGCCCAGCAATACCATGGACATCAATACGCCGCACAGGTCGCCTATCTCGTCACGCCGTCGGGCGTATTGATGTCCATGGTATTGCTGGGCGAGGCACCGTCCGTCTGGCTGTGGGCCGCACTGGTGCTGTTGCTGGTGGGGCTGTTTCTCGTGCAGCCCAAACCGGAGACGGTGGTGTTGCCGGACGCTTAAGCTGGCTTTGCTGCCGTCTGATCGACGATGGGTGCCGTCACGTCATTTGCACCGCCCGAAGACTTGGCATCTGCAGGTGCGGCAGCGGAAAGGGTCTCTTGCGCTTCGGTCTGTTCGTCCCCCATCACCTGCGGAGGCTCGTCTGCTTGCTTATTTTCACCGCCGCCACGCTTCGGGCGATGCATCAGGATGGTCAGCAGATCGGAGATCGTGTCCTTCATCTCGGTACGAGGGACAACCATATCCACCATGCCGTGTTCTTTGAGGTACTCCGCACGCTGAAAGCCTTCGGGCAGTTTCTCGCGGATGGTCTGCTCAATCACGCGGGGACCCGCAAAGCAGATCAGCGCACCGGGTTCGGCGATGTGAATGTCGCCCAGCATGGCATACGATGCGGTCACGCCACCTGTCGTCGGGTTCGTTAGCACGACGATATAGGGTAAGCCCTTCTCCTTCAGCATCTGCACCGCGACCGTGGTGCGCGGCAGCTGCATGAGGGACAGCACGCCTTCCTGCATGCGCGCACCGCCGGATGCCGCGAACAGCACGAAGGGCGTGGAGCGGCGCACCGCCTCTTCCATCGCGTGGATAATTGCCTCACCGGCGGCCATGCCAAGTGACCCGCCCATAAACTTGAAATCCTGCACGCAGGCCGTCACCCGCTGGCCGTGGACGCGACCGAGACCGGCGACGATCGTGTCCTCCTCGCTGGTCTTCTGGCGGTTCTCTTTCAGCTTGTCGGTGTAACGGCGCTCGTCGCGAAACTTCAGCGGATCGGTGACGACCTCCGGCTGCTCGAACCTCTCATATTCGCCATCGTCGAAGAAGTGCTTCAGCCGCTCACCGGCGCGGATCGCCATGTGATGGCCAGAGGACGGCACAACATACTGGTTCTTCGCCAAGTCCTGATGGAACACCATCTCGCCGGTTTCGGGATCCTTCACCCAAAGATCCGTCGGCATTTCCTTGCGGCCACCGAGGAAGTCAAACTTTGGACGGACGTAGTTGGTGATCCAGTTCATCGGGGCTCCAGAGAGTGTAGTGAGTGACCGGCTAGCGAACTCGCGTAGCAGAGCAATTGTGGCATGTCCAAAGAGTTCAGAAGACCGTCAGCGTCGATACGTAGATCGCAACGGATGCCGCGACGACCCAGAGCGCGACGCGGTCCCACCGTTTCTCGCGTCGCTGGGCCTTGGCGAGACGGGCGACCGTGTCGTCATCGAGATGTAGTCCGTCGCGGGCCATTCCGTCCACTGCGACTGACAGGCGTTCGGCTCGCTTGACGAGTTCCGGTGCCTGACGGGCCAGTTGGCCGAAAGCCTTCACACCCTCCAGCCCCTCATCGATGCGACCGATGGGACCGATCAAACGGGTGGCCTGCGGGATGACCACGGGCTTCGCTGCCTGCCACATGTTGAAATCCGGATTAAGGCGGCGGGCAACGCCCTCCACCACCACCATGGTTTTTTGCAGCAGAAGCAGTTGTGGCTGGGTGCGCATCTCGAAGACTTCCGTGATGTCGAAGAGCAGCGCCAGCAGGCCACCCATCTCGATATCCTCCGCCATCGCACCGTAGATGGGCTCGCCAACCGCGCGCAGCGCCTGAGCGAAACTCTCCACATCCTTGTCGCCGGGCACGTAGCCGGCCTCGAAATGCACCTCGGCGACGCGGCGGTAATCCTTGCGGATGAAACCGTAGAGAATTTCCGCCAGGAACCGTCGCTCCGGCTTGCCGAGGCGGCCCGCGATGCCAAGGTCCACAGCGACAATCATGCCGTCGTCATCAAGGAACAGGTTTCCCGGGTGCATGTCGGCGTGGAAGAAGCCATCGCGTATCGCGTGGCGCAGGAAGGACTGGATGAGCGTGTCGGCGACCGCTTTCAGGTCGTGACCGGATTCCACCAGCGCAGCATGGTTGTTCAGCTTGATGCCGTCCACCCATTCCATGGTCACGCAGTCGCGGCCCGTGCGCTGCCAGTCGATCTGCGGCAGGCGGAAGCCGGGATCGTCCTTCGTGTTTTCGCTCATCTCGGAGAAGGCAGCGGCCTCCAGCCGAAGCTCCATTTCGAGCCGTGCGGACTCCGCCAACATATCGACGCTTTGAATCAGCATCAGGCGGCGGGCTGCGGGGAACCAGCGGTCGATGAAACGAGCGGCGGTGTAAAAGGTCTGCAAGTCCCATGCGAAGCGCTCGCGCACGCCGGGGCGGATGACTTTTACGGCAACCTTGCGCTCGGTTCCGTCCTTGTCACGGGTCGTTGCGCGGTGAACCTGCGCGATGGAGGCAGCCGCAACGGGGTCACCGAAGCTGGTGAACAACATATCGACCGGCTTGCCCAGCGTCGCGCGAATAGCCGCTTTCGCGTCTGCCATCGGGAAGGCCTCCATCCGGTCCTGTAGCAGTTCCAGATCGTGGGCGATGGATTTGCCAACGATGTCTGGGCGGGTCGCAAGAAACTGGCCGAGCTTCACCCAGCTCGGTCCGAGTCGTCCAAGCGCATCGCCGAGCTTCTTCGACTGCGTGGTACCCGGTGGGCGGCGACGCTCGATGAGCTTCGCGATGCGCTTCGCCGTCATGACGGCGGGCGGCGCACCCTCCTCCGGCAGCGCGGTGACAACGCCTTCGCGCATCAACACCCATACCGCCGCGATGAGCGAAAACCAGGCTCGGATTTTGGTCAGCACGGTTCTAGATTTTCCAGCCGTTATGAAGCGCGGCGATGCCACCGGTCATGTTGCGATAGCTGACATTGGAAAAGCCCGCACCGCGCACGGCTTTCGCAAACGCCTCTTGGTTTGGAAACTTACGGATCGATTCCACCAAATAGCGGTAACTTTCCGCATCCCCCGTCACCATGCGCCCGATGGGCGGGATCGCGTTGAATGACCACAGATCGTAAAAACGGTCGAGCAGCGGCACGTCAACTTCGGAAAATTCCAGACACAGAAACTGCCCGCCGGGTTTCAACACGCGGTGGGCCTCCGCCAACGCCTTGTCCATGTGAGGCACGTTGCGGATGCCGAAAGCGACCGTGTAGGCGTCGAACGTATTGGCCTCGAAGGGCAACTCCTCAGCGTTGGCCTCGACGAAATCGAGATGCGGCGCGAGGCCGTTCTTCTCAGCGCGCTCCCTGCCGACCTCCAGCATGGAGCCGTTGATGTCCAGCACCGTGACGTGGGCGTTGCGGTTCGAAGCCTCCACCAGACGGAAGGCGATATCGCCGGTACCACCCGCCACATCGAGCGACCGCCAAGGCCGGGTCTTCGACGGGGCAGCCTTGGTCACCATGGCCGATTTCCATACGCGGTGGACGCCCGCCGACATAAGGTCGTTCATCATATCGTAGCGGCGTGCGACGGAGTGAAAGACCTCGTTCACCAGCGGTTGCTTCTCGCCATCCTCCACCGGTGTGAAGCCGTAGGATGTCGCCATATCGCCGGTGGCGCGGCTGCGTTGGTCGTTCATGGGTGGCCCCGTGTTCAGCTACCGTTGTGCATATAGGGCTCAACGTAGAAAAGGGCCATGCGTCGCATGGCCCTTAATTTGCGTTCACGCTGGCGGCCTATCGGCCTTCGCTGCACGGCG
>JBCCRF010000249.1:0-3861 GCA_039208305.1 Pseudomonadota bacterium | reverse complement strand
GGTCTTTTCAGCCATCTAGAGCTGCCAGATAGCCGTCAGCGCGCGCGATGTGCGCATCCCGCTTCACGGGATCCATCTTCGCGGCCGTCCGGCACATCATCGCCCAGCGTGGGTTTTTAGCCAGCCGATCATGGTGTTTCCAGATGAAGCGCCAGTAGAGCCCATCCCAAATATCGGCCCATTCGCCAGCAGGATAGTTGCTCATCTTTTTGATGTAATTCGAGCCTGAGAAGTAGGGTTTGGTGGTGATCAGCCCGCCATCAGCGTGCTGGCTCATGGCATACGCGTTGGGCACCATCACCCAATCATAGCTGTCCACAAACATCTCCATGAACCAGCGATAGACGTCGTCTGGGTCGAACTCGCACAGGAACATGAAGCCCCCCAGCACCATCAGCCGCTCGATATGATGGGCATAAGCGGTCTCGTTGATGCGGGTGATCGCGTCATCGATCGGGCCAATGCCGGTTGTGCCGTCGTAGAAGGAGCGCGGGATTTTCCGCTCGTGCTTCCAGTGGTTCGTTGTCCGCATCTCCACACCGAGATCGGCATAGGTCGCGGCCATGAACTCGCGCCAGCCGATGATCTGACGAATGAAGCCTTCCAGCGAGTTGATCGGCACATCGTGCTTCTCTGCAAACGCCAACGTGTTATTGACGATCTGGCGCGGCGTCAAAAGGCCGGTGTTCAGCATCGGTGTCAGCACGCCGTGCCACAGCCAGCTTTCGCCCTTCACTATAGCGTCTTCGTAAGGGCCGAAATTGTGGAAGCGTTTCTCCAGAAACGTCTCCAGCCAGTCGGCGGCACCATCGTGGTCGATGGGGAACCAAAGGCTCTCCGCACTGCCGTAATTGTCGCAAAAATGCTCCTCCACCCACTCGCGGGCATCCTGCTCGTAGGGCGTGGCGTTGCGCGGATGGATCTGCGGAACCTCATTCAGTTTCGATTTTGGAACCTTCTTGCGGTTGTCGTCGTCGAAGCTCCATTGCCCGCCTTCCGGCTCGTCACCATCCATCAGGATATCAAGGCGCGTGCGCTGAAATTTGTAGAAATCCGCCATGAACCAGCGCTTCTTGCCGTCGCGATATTCGCGGTTCAGCTGCGGCGTGTTGATGAACGCCGGCGTGTCGTATTCCTCATGGTCCAGCCCTGCGGCATCGATGGCTTTGGCAAGGCGCTTCTCCAGCGTGCAGTCGTGCGGGTGGGCGTAGGTGACACGGGTGACACCATCATCCGCCAGCCGCTTCAGCGTGGTCTTTAACAGTCCTGTATCATGCTCATAGTCGACCCGCTCCACGTTGTGGCCTGCCCTCTCCAGCCGGTCGACATAGGCGGAAATCGTTGCGCGATGGTAGGCTAGCTTTCCCTTGTGAAATTTCGCCGGATATTGCGGATCGCCGAAAAACAGCGGTTCCTCAATGATGACGACCCGGTCGCAATCACCGTGAAAACCGGGATGATCGGAAAACAGTTGATGGGGGAAGATGAGAAGAGCGGTGGTCATCCGTCACTCCTGCGGCTTCACGTTCGCGCGCACCATCGCGCGAACGGTCGCATACCGGCGTCATTTAGACTATAGTTGCGCCAACCCTCCCGACTGTGAGTCCGTTCCCATGCCCGTCAACAATCGTATAAGCGCCTTTCATGATGAGATCACCGAGTGGCGCCGCACGATCCATCAGCACCCCGGCCTCATGTACGACGTGCAGGAAACGGCAGCGCTTGTGACGCAGAAGCTGAAGGAATTCGGTGCAGATGAGGTGGTGGAGGGTATCGGCCGTACCGGCGTTGTCGCCGTCATAGAGGGTCGGCAAACTGGGTCGGGCCGCACCATCGGACTGCGCGCTGACATGGATGCGCTACCGATCAAAGAGAAAAACGACAGCGCCTACAAATCGAAATATGACGGCAAGATGCACGCCTGCGGCCATGACGGCCACACGGCGATGCTGTTGGGGGCGGCGAAATATCTGGCCGAGACCCGCAATTTCGACGGCACGGCGATCATCATTTTCCAGCCGGCTGAAGAGGGCGGGGCCGGCGGCAAGGCTATGGTGGACGATGGCATGATGGACCGTTTCGGCATTGACGAGGTCTACGGCTTGCACAACATGCCGCGCCTGCCGGTGGGCGAATTCGCCATCCGTCCCGGCCCTCTAATGGCGGGAACGGACGAGTTCACGATTTCCGTCAAAGGCCTTGGCGCTCACGCCGCCATGCCCCATCTCGGCCGTGACCCGATTATCGCGGCCTCGCAGATGATTCAGGGGTTACAAACCATCGTATCGCGCAATGTCGATCCGCTGTCCTCTGCGGTGGTCACGGTCACGGCGATGGAAGCGGGTAAGGCCTATAACGTCATCCCGCAGGAGGCGAAGTTCTGGGGCACCGTCCGCACTCTCGATCCAGAAGTCCGCGAGCAGGTCTTCGCGCGCATGACCATCATGCTGGAAGGTATCGCTGCGGCTCACGAGATGAGCGTCGATATCAAGATCAAAGAAGGCTATCCCGTCACGTCCAATCACCCTGATCAGACCGATTTCGCAGCTGAGGTTGCCCGTGAAATCGTGGGCGATGACCGCGTGGACACCAACCGTATGCCCGTGATGGGCGGCGAGGATTTCTCCTACATGCTGCTGGAACGCCCCGGCGCATTCATCTTTATGGGTAACGGCGATTCTGCCGGGTTGCACCACGAGGAATACGACTTCAACGACGATGCCATTCCGGTGGGTTCCAGCTACTGGGCGCGGCTTGTGGAAAAGGCGCTGCCTGCAGCTGCCTAGTCCGCTTCCTCCAACCGCCACCGGCTTATCACAGTCCCATCGGCGCTGTGGCGCTGGATGATGACCGTGCCGTCCGGAAGGCGCAGCGTCACGAGCAGACCGCTACCCGCAGGCGCGCTGTTCAGCCATTCAGCACCCGCCGGTACGGCAAGCGTGCGCGCCTCATCGGCTGAGATCGCGACCGGCGTATCCGCCACGTCGTTGATCTTGTAGACAATCGCCGCAAACACCGCGAGAAAGCCCAGCAACATGATGCCCCCCGACACCAGCAACAGGCGAACCAGCTTCTGGCGCACGGCCTCCACCTTCGGGTCGAGCGGTTCCTCGTCGTGGTCGTCGGCGGGGTTGGACATCGCAGCCATTTCCAAAGGGCAGGTCTATGGGTGAGGCGTCTGATAGCGGTCCCGAAGCGTTTAAGGAAGGCGTGATGGAGGTGCTGATCGTGCCCCACGCTGCCGATGGCAAACGGGTGGACAAGTTCATCTCCGCCAATGCCCCGGACGATCTTTCCCGTGCCCGGGTGCAGGCGCTGGTGCGCCAAGGCAATGTCACCATCAACGGCGAGGTGCCACGCGGTACTAGCAGCAAGATCACGGCAGGTGACGTCGTGCGCTTTCTTATGCCGCCGCCCGAAGAGGCCGAGCCAGAGCCGGAGGATATCCCCCTCGACATTCTGCACGAGGACGACGACTTGATCGTGCTCGTCAAACCAGCTGGCATGGTGGTGCATCCCGCGCCGGGCAACTGGTCCGGCACGCTGGTCAACGCCCTGTTGTATCATTGCGATGGCAAGCTGTCCGGCATCGGCGGGGTGAAACGCCCCGGCATCGTCCACCGATTGGACAAGGACACGTCCGGCGTCATGGTCGTTGCGAAAAGCTATCGCGCCCATATCGATTTGCAGGAACAGTTCGCCGATCACGGTCGCACCGGCCCTTTGGAGCGCGCCTATTGGGCGCTCGCCTGGGGCGCGCCGCCGCGCATGAAAGGCACGGTGGATACGCTGATCGGCCGTCACCCCACCAAACGTATCCAGCGCGCGGTGGTGGAGGAGGGCGCACCGGATGCCAAGCAG
>JBCCRF010000248.1:0-3871 GCA_039208305.1 Pseudomonadota bacterium | reverse complement strand
GAGGAGATTGTCCTGCATCCAGACGGTGTTAATCGCGCCGAGGCGGCGAGCGGTCTCGTCGACCGCGTCCACCAGTTCCAGCGCGGCTTCCTTGTGGGGCAGGGTGATGTTGCCGCCAATAAATTCGCCATGCCGAATGCGAGCGAAGAAGGCGGAAAGATCGTCCGGCGCGATGTCTTGCGCCGTGTAAGTGCCATCTATCCCATGCTGCTGAAGCCAAAGTCCGTGCAGCAGTGGTGAGCGGGAGTGGCTGATCGGATGACCCACTACGAATGCATGTTTGCATTCGGCTTGTTTGACCAAACGGCCTTCGGCCTGCGGGCCATTACGGGTCAGCGCGTCAGCCATCGATTGCACCTTCTTTTCGCAGCGTGTTCAGCAGGGGTAGCAGGGGAAGGCCGACGATTGAGAAGAGATCCCCCTCGATACTGTCGAACAGTTGCGCGCCGAGGCCTTCGATCTGATACGCCCCGACACTGGACAGCACGGCTTTTCCTGCCATCGCAAGATGACGACCGACGAAACCGGGATCGAGCGTCCGCATGGTCATGGCGCAGGGGGTGACATGGCGCCAAAGCGTCTCGCCATCTTTCGCCAGCACCACGGCGCTGTGCAACATGTGGGTCTTGCCGGAAAGCGCCAGCAGTCGGCGACGAGCGGCCTCCATATCATTCACCTTGTGGAGCACCTCGCGTTCCAGCGACAGGATCTGATCACAGCCGATCACCCAAGTGCCGAGCTGACGTTCCGACACATCGACGGCCTTTGCTTCGGCCAGGATTTCCGCCCGGTCCTCCGGCAGAACATCTGCTTCATCAAGTGGGGCTTCGATGGCGCGCTCGTCCAGCGTGGAAGGCACCTGCCGTATATCCACACCGGCATCGCTCAGAATTTTCGCACGGTGGACGGAGCGGGAAGCAAGAATGATATCGGCCATGGCGGTCACAGAATCATGAATTTTGGCGGGTGATGTGCATCCTTCGGTTGGAGATGCAACCCGCCGCAGGACAGGCGGTTCACTTTCGCGATGAGAGAGACGCCAGAATGGCGGCGGACGTTTCCTCCACCGAACGGCGGGAGACATCAATCATCGGCCAACCGTTTGTCTGACACAGACGCCGGGTCCAGGCGAGTTCTTCCTGAATGGACGCGCGGTCGACATAGATGTCGCCATCGGTGTCACGGTCATAGGCGCGCAAACGGTTTTCGCGCACCTGAAGAATGCGTTCCACGGAAGCCACCAGCGCCACGACCTGCGCCTTCTTCAGTTTCGTGATCTGGTCCGGCAGTTCCATGCCAGGAACGAGTGGAATGTTAACGCAGCGCACACCGCGTTGACCAAGATAGATTGACGTCGGCGTCTTCGACGTGCGGCTGATGCCGATCAGGATGACGTCTGCGCTGTCGAGATCGTCCGGCAGGTTGCCGTCATCATGGGCCATGGCATAGCGAATGCCGTCAAGGCGGGAGAAATAGGTTTCGTCCAAGACGTGCTGAGCGCCGGAGGTTCCGGTTTTTGTGTCCCCCAGGAAGGCATCGAAAATTCCGATAACAGGGGCAAGCAGATTGAGTGCGGGCACGGCCAATGCCTGACATTTATCCAGCAGGCGTTTTTCCAGCGTCTCGTCGATCATAGTGTAGAGAACAAGGCCCGGCTTGTCATCGAGACCGGAGAGCGCCTTGTCGAGCTTCTCCTCGCTGCGCACTAAGGGCGTGAGATGCTCGACGGCCTGCCAATTGGGATATTGCGCGGCGGCCGCGCGGGCGGCGGTGGTCAAGGTCTCACCTGTGGAATCAGAAATAAGGTGGAG
Source organism: Pseudomonadota bacterium (assembly GCA_039208305.1). GTDB lineage: Bacteria > Pseudomonadota > Alphaproteobacteria > Rhizobiales > Rhizobiaceae > Pseudahrensia. The sequence goes on along the minus strand of JBCCRF010000248.1, from coordinate 2,060 downwards.
GTGGAAGAAGGCTTTTGGCTCGGTGCGTTTCGATCGCCTCGGTATCCAGCTTCTCAAGGCCATGATTGCCGCTATTCCCTCATCCCCGCTTCAGCACAGCGACTGTGGACGAAGGTGGACAAAAGGGGAAGCGGGCCCGTGACCATCGAATCGTGCCCGAAACGCGGAATTTCGTCCCCAAATGGGACAGGCATTGAGATTTTCTTCACCTGTGTAGGGGAGTGCTCTACAGATTGGTTTGGTCAGACTCATCCACAAAAGGTAATTCGCCAACACCGCGCGGTAATGGCCGATATTATAGGGACCGATTTGTTTATCCCCGCACCTTTGCACCGGTGGATAAAATCGCTACCGTCCAGTTCGCTATACGTCTAACAGATTAGACATTTGTGGATGGGCCGTAACTCCCGAAATCCACAGAGTCACAATAGAATCAATAATCCGGTGACACCGAAATCCTGTTGAGAACCAATGCGGCGACGGCAGCACACGAACTGCACACGCAGTGTCGATTGCCACGCCGTAGGACAAGGAAAAGTTGAGTGGGGGAAAGACACGACATGGTCCAACAGCACGAACGCGCGGTGATGCGGGTGATAGCTGGTGAAACGCTGGAGCGGCCACCGATCTGGATGATGCGACAGGCAGGACGGTATCTACCGGAATATAAGGAAACGCGGAAACAAGCGGGGGGCTTTCTCGATCTGTGTTACAATCCGGAACTGGCAATTGAGGTAACGCTGCAACCAATCCGCCGTTTCGGCTTTGACGCTGCGATCCTGTTCTCCGATATTTTGGTCATTCCAGACGCGCTGGGCATTGATGTGCGCTTTGAAGAGGGGCGTGGGCCGATCCTTCAGCCGGTCGATATTGAGCAGATCAACCATCTAACGAGCGATGGTGCTTTGGAGCATCTTGCCCCTGTGTTGCAGACTGTCGAAGGTCTGCGGGCGCAATTGCCAGCCGAGACGACGCTGCTGGGTTTCTGTGGCGCGCCCTGGACCGTGGCGACTTACATGATCGCGGGGCATGGCACGCCCGATCAGGGGCCTGCCCGGCAGTTCTCGCTGAACGATCCTGACGCTTTTCAGAAAATGATCGATGTTTTGGTGGAAGCCTCCGCCGCCTATCTGGTTGCGCAGCTGAAAGCCGGTGCAGATGCGGTGCAGATTTTCGACAGCTGGGCATCTGTTCTGGACGAAGCACAGTTCCAGCAATGGTGTGTGGCGCCGGTGAAGGTCGTCGTGGATAAGGTTCGTGCAGAAATCCCCGATGCCAAGATCATCGGTTTTCCGAAAGGTGTGGGCGCTTTCTACGGCGATTACGCCGCGCAGACTGGTATCGACATGCTGGGGCTGGATTGGACCATCCCCTTCAACTTCGCGAAGGACCTGCAGAAGAAAACGCCGGTACAGGGTAATCTCGATCCCAACCGTCTCATCGCCGGAGGACGCGCTCTAGACGAAGGCGTGGACGCTATCCTCGAGCACCTCGGTGGTGGACCCCTTGTCTTCAATCTCGGCCACGGGATTACGCCACAAACCGAGATTGCGCATGTGGAGCGCATGATCGCTCGGGTGCGTGGAGAAATCTGAGATGTTCGGCACGCTCGATCTTTGGATTAAAAGCCTGCACGTCATCGCAGTCATCGCCTGGATGGCGGCACTGCTCTACCTGCCACGGTTGTTCATCTACCACTGCGATGCAGAGATTGGCGCTGTGCAGTCGGAAACCTTCAAGACCATGGAGCGGCGGCTGATCAAGGCGATTGGCACGCCGTCGATGATCGCGACGTGGGTCTTCGGTATCTGGGTGGCCAGTCTCTATTCCTATTGGAGCGAGCCGTGGCTGTGGGTGAAGCTTGCCTGCGTGATAGCGATGACCGTGATCCATTTCCGCTATGCTGGTGACGTGAAAGCCTTTGCTGAGGACCGGAATGAGCGGTCTCAGAAACACTATCGCATCATGAACGAGGTGCCTGCGGTGCTGATGATCATCGTGGTCATCATGGTCATTGTTAAGCCGTTCTAAGCTACGCAAACTTCTACAATGTGAAATCG
>JBCCRF010000247.1:0-3904 GCA_039208305.1 Pseudomonadota bacterium | reverse complement strand
GGTTTGCCGGGGCGCATGGCAATCTTCCAGAAATCTAGCTTGACGCCGTGCTCTTCCAACACCGGTCGCACGAGATCGTGGTCGCCGACGCTGGCACCACCGGACGTCACGACGATATGGCAATCGGCGGCCAGTACGAATTTTTCTGCTAGCGCCTCGCGGGTGTCTGGCGCGATGCCCAGATCCAACGGCGCGCCACCGGCGGCACGAATGATGGCGGCGATGCCGAGATTGTTGGAGCTCACGATGCCACCTTCGGGGACGTCCTCACCGGGAGCGACCAGTTCATCGCCGGACGCGATGATCGCCACCTTTGGTTTGCGGCGAACGGGCAGAGCGGGCAGGCCCATGGAGGCAGCGAGTGACAGGCGCGCCGGTGAGAGCTTCATGCTGTCGCGCAGCAGAACGTCGCCAGCCCGATAATCGAGCCCGGCGCGACGGATGTAGCGACCGGGCCGCTCGGCCTTATCAATGGAGATATCCGTGCCGTTCGCGCGAACGTTTTCCTGTATCGCGATCGTGTCCGCACCCTTGGGCAGTCGCGCGCCGGTGAAGATGCGCACGCATTGGCCCCTCGACACAGTTCCAGTGAAGGGGTGTCCGGCGGCGCTTTCGCCGACCAACGTCAGATTGGTGGGAACGCCATGGACATCAGCTGAGCGCAGCGCATAACCATCCATGGCGGAGGCGTCGAATGCGGGTTGGTCGCGTCGCGCTGTTAGGTCCGATGCGAGAATGCGACCTGCAGCGTCTTCGATCGCAACGTCTTCTGCGGAAAGCGGGCATGTGTCGGCTAGTATGCGCGACAGGGCGTCGGCGACCGATAGCAGCCGGCTCATTCCGAAGCGGTCCAGTCGCCCGACTTTCCGCCGATTTTGGCCTCCAGCCGCGTCGGGCCGATGACCATGCCCCGGTCCACGGCTTTCGCCATATCGTAGATCGTCAGCGCCGCGACACTGGCGGCGGTCAGGGCTTCCATCTCCACGCCCGTCTGACCGGTGCAGCGGGCGAGCACACGGATTCGGATGCCAGGCAATTCTTCATCCGTTTCGCAATCCACGACGACCTTGGTTAGCGCGATGGGGTGGCAGAGCGGAATCAGGCGGGAGGTTTCCTTGGCGGCCATGATGCCAGCGAGCCGGGCGGTGCCCAGCACGTCACCCTTCTTCGCGTTTCCAATTTTGATCGTCGCAAGCGTCTCCGGCAGCATAGTGACGGCGCTGGTGGCGATGGCCTCGCGGGTGGTGGACGCCTTCTCACCGACATCGACCATATGCGCCTCACCGCTTTGGCCGATATGGGTCAGACCATCGCTCATGCAGCGATCGTGCGTGACAGCAAGGCGCGGGTTGCGCCAGCCACATCGGCCTGCCGCATCAGGCTTTCACCGATCAGGAAAGTCTCGACATTGCAGCGCGTCATGCGCTCGAGATCGGCGGGCGTGAACAGGCCAGATTCGCCGACGATAATGCGGTCGTCGGGGATTTTTGGTGCAAGCGTTTCGGTGGTGGCGAGATCAACGTCGAAGGTCTTCAGATTGCGATTGTTGATGCCGATCAGCGATGATGAAAGCTGTAGCGCGCGCTCCAACTCCGGCTCGTCATGAACCTCCACCAATACGTCCATGCCAAGTTTGAAGGCCGTCTCTTCGAGGGCGTGGGCCACGTCATCGTTGATCGCGGCCATGATGATGAGGATGCAGTCGGCACCCCAGGCGCGGGCTTCATGCACTTGATAGGTGTCGTAAAGAAAATCCTTTCGCAGACAGGGCAGGCCGGTGGCGTCACGAGCCTCGCCCAAGAAGGCGGGCGCGCCCTGGAAGGATGGCGTGTCGGTGAGAACGGAGAGGCAAGCCGCGCCCCCATCTTCATAGGCTTTTGCGAGCGTTGCAGGATCGAAATTCTCACGGATCAGCCCTTTTGATGGGCTGGCTTTTTTGATCTCGGCGATCAGAGCGTAATCGCCCGCCGTATGTTTCGCCTTCAAAGAAGATGCAAACCCTCGTGGTGCGGAAACATCGGCCATGCGTGCCTTGAGGTCGGCCAGCGAGACCTGCGCCTTCGCCGCTTCGATTTCTTCGCGTTTGTAGGCACCAATCTTGTCCAGAATATCAGCCATCCGCACCACCGTTAGAGACTGAAACGAGCTTGGCGAGAGCTGCCTTTGCGGCACCACTATCGATGCTCTCGGCTGCCATTGCGGCACCTGATTTCAGATCGTCGGCGAGACCGGCCACGTGCAGTCCTGCACCGGCATTCATCAGCACGATGTCGCGATAGGCACCTTTCTCGCCATCAAGAACGGCCTGCAGGCGGGCCGCGTTGTGCCGCGCATCGCCACCGCGAATGTCTTCGATGGAATGGCGGCTAACACCCACATCTTCCGGCTCGATTTCGAAGGCTCTCAACTCGCCATTACGGCCTTCGACGACGTTCGTTGTGCCGGTGACCGTCAGTTCGTCCATGCCGTCGCCATGCACCAGCCAAACGTGCTCCGAGCCGAGGTTCATCAACACCCGAGCCATCGGTTCCAGCAGATCGGGTGAATAGGCCCCGACGCATTGGCGTTTGACGCCTGCGGGGTTCGAAAGGGGGCCGAGGATGTTAAACACCGTGCGGGTTCCTAGCTCCACCCTAGACGGACCGACATGGCGCATGGCCGCGTGGTGGGCTGGGGCGAACATAAAGCCGACACCTGCTTGCTCGACGCAACGGGTCACGCCTTCAGCACCGGTGCCAAGATCGACGCCAAGCGCCTCCAGCGTGTCTGCGGTGCCTGTCTTGGACGAGAGCGCTCGATTGCCATGTTTCGCGACTTTCGCACCCGCGCCGGCCATGACGATGGCAGAGCACGTCGAGATGCTCACCGTACCAGTTTGCGTGCCACCCGTGCCAACAATGTCGACCGCGCCCTCCGGTACATCGACCTTCAGCATGTGGTGACGCATGGTGGTGACGGCACCAGTGATCTCGTCTACCGTTTCGCCCTTCACCCGAAGCGCCATGAGAAAGCCGCCGATCTGGCACGGCGTAGCGTTGCCGGACATCATCACGTCGAATGCCTGCGTGGCCTCCTCGCGTGTGAGAGAGCGCCCGTCGGCGACGATGCCGATATAGGGTTTCAAGTCGTCCATTCAGTGACCAGCTCCGCCGCCGTGGCCCTGCGTCAGCGCCAAGTTGATGGTCTGCGGGTTTTGCGTCACGCCGTACTCGGTCTGCAGGCGAACAATCATCTGGTTAAGAAGATCATCTGCCGCGCCTTCATTGGCGATGTTGACTTGCTGCCCAAGACTCGGAGCGGCCTGCGTTTCCGGTAGGCGAACTTCTTTGACCCGGAGCAGAATGCTGGAGCCTGCTTGCGGGCCGTCGACGATGGCTATGTGCTTTTCACCGCCTTTGAAGCCTTCACGGGTCGCGGCCTGCGGGAAACCTTCGGCGCGCCCGGTGCGGTTCAACGGTTGCGTGGTGGGCACGCTTGCCAGGGAGGAAGCGTCCAGTTCCAGCGCCAGTTCACTCATGGCGGCACCGCCTTCGAGGCGCGATTTCAAGGCTTCCGCTTTCGTCTGCACCGCCTTCGAGCGTTCGGCTGCGAGCCAGTCCTCTCTTAGCCGCTCGGTCACCTCGTCCTGTGCCCGGTCGCGGGCAGCCGCGATATCGGTCACGTCATACCAGACGAAACCTGCTGCACCGATATCCAGAGCGCTGGCTTGGCCGCCCACTTCGGTCTGAAAAGCCTGACGCAGCAGGTCGGATGACTGTGGGATGTCGGTCAGTTGCGTGCCGTCTGGCGTGCGGCCGCGGGCGTCGACCTCAATGCTGCGCACCTGAAGATCGAATTTCGGTGCGGTTTCGGCAAGCGTCGAGCCACCAGCGCGGCTGTCTTCGATTTCCTCAGACAGGCTGTT
>JBCCRF010000246.1:0-3908 GCA_039208305.1 Pseudomonadota bacterium | reverse complement strand
GCGCGTCGTCCACCTCACGCGGTGCGATGTTCTCGCCACCTTTGATGATGAGTTCCTTCAGCCGACCGGTCACGAAAACGTAGCCATCGTCATCCATACGACCAAGATCGCCGGTTCGAAGCCACCCCTCATCGGTGAGAGCATCTGCGGTGGCCTGCGGGTTCGCCCGGTATTCCTTCAAGACATTGGCTCCTCGAACACAGATCTCGCCTTCCTGTCCGCGCTCGACTTCCCGTTGATTTGCGTCAGCGATCATCACCTCGTTGCCAAAGGCAATGCCAGGGGAACCGATCTTGCGTGGTCCGCGCATGGGGTTGGACAGAATTTGTGCTGCAGTCTCGGTCAGACCCATCGTCTCGATGATAGGCACTTTGAAACGCGTCTCGAAAGCCTGCTGTATCTCGGGCGAGAGAGGTGCCGACGCGGAGCGACCAAAGCGCAAACGCTTCGGCAGTGCACGGTCTTTCTCATCATGCAAAAGATAAGAGACCTGCGTCGGAACAATCGAAAACCAAGTGCAATCACGCGCGTCTGACCAGAAGGTCGAGACCGAAAACCGCGACGGCATGACGAGCGAACCGCCCGATACGAGCGCACCCATCAGCGACACGCACAAGCCGTTGATGTGGTAGAGCGGCAGCACGCACAGACCGCAATCATCAGGCGTCAACTCGTGCGCGAGCGCCGCATTTTCGCCGCCTGCGAGCAGGCTCGCATGGGTGTGGACCACGCCCTTTGGCCGCCCGGTTGTGCCAGACGTGTACATCAACAGCGAAGCATCGCTCGGCGCGAGCGGCTCAAGCTCGATGCTTTCACCTTCGAACCAATCAGGCGTTGCAACAATGGCATCACCGTCGATGAGGTGGCGCGATGCCTCGCTCACGAACACTGCCTTCGCGTCGGAGTGCTTCAGCACGTAGTCGATCACCGTGGCACCGGCGACGAGATTGACCGCGGTCGTCAGGCATCCGGCATAAAGACTGCCGAGAATGACGCGCACCGTATCGAGCCCGTTCAGCATGGCGAACGCAACGCTATCACCAGCAGCGGCGCCTCGCTCCCGCAAGCGCGCCGCGAAAGCCTGACAGGATCGCTGCAATTCACCGAATGTGAGTTGCTCGCCATCGGGCGTGGTCAGAAAAATCGCGTCACCGCGTCTATTCCCCTGCGCATTGATGACGTCGCGGACCGTTCTCATCGCCCGGCAATGGCCCAGTGGTCGGCGAAGATATCGTCCAGCGCCGGCTCGTCCGGCTCGATAGTCCGCACCACTTTCGTGATATTCATTAGGTGCGTGTAATTGAAATTATCGTCGATGGAATTGCCGCCCCAGGTGCCGCAACCCATGGAGAGCGAGAACGGCATCCCGTTGTCGAACGCACCGCCGGTGGCGAAGCAGTGGGCCTGGTTCACGATCACCCGACAGGTCGGCATGTCGTGGCCAAGCACAAGGGCTCGGTCGTGGTCCAACGTATGGATGCCGATCGAATGGCCCGCGCCCTCATAGGCAAGAATCTCCGCCGTGAGCTGACGCGCGTGCTCGAAATCACGCGCACGGTACAGTCCCGCAACTAGGGACAATTTCTCGCCGGACTCAGCATGCTCTGCCCCGATCCCACGCCCTTCGATCAGCAGAAATTTCGCGCCTTCATCAGCAGGCAAACCGGCCTGCTCCAACACGGTCGCGATGTCAGCGGCAATCATCGTCCGGTTCAAACCCTCGGGCCGGAACAATGCTTCACGCAGCTTGCGCTCGTCATTCCCTTTGAGCAGTCGACCGCCCTCCGCGTGAAGCGCTTTCAAGAAATCATGATAGACCGAATCCACGACGACCAGCGCGTTCTCCGATGAGCAGGATGTAGAATTATCGAATATCTTAGACGCCGTGATTTTCGCGGCCGCATCCTGCAGGTCTGCCGTCTCATCGACGATGACGGTGACATTTCCAACGCCAACGCCGATGGCCGGAGTGCCAGATGTGTAGGCCCGCTGTACATTGTTGCGCGACCCGGTGACGACAAGAATGTCCACCGCCTCCATCAGCCGTTGCGCTTTCACCTTGGAAACAGGTGCCGGCACCATCTGGACGAGGTCGCGATCAGCGCTGGTCTTTTCCAACTCAGCATGGATATAGCCGACCAACTTCTCGCAAACCTGCACGCCTTTGGGGCTGGGCGAGAGGATGACGGCATTACCTGTCTTCAGCGCGTTGATGACATTATTGGTCGGCGTAGCGACCGGGTTGGTGGACGGGACAACAGCTCCCACCACACCGGCTGGCCGCGCAATGCGGGTCACGCCGCGCTCTTCACCGATGACACCGCATGTTCTTGCGTGGCGAATGTCGCGCAACAAACCGAGCGTCTTTCGGTGGTTCTTAGTGATCTTATCAGCGACATTGCCGAGGCCTGTGGTCGCCACCGCCATCTGCGCCAGTTCCGCATTGCGCTGCGGCTGCATCAGGGCCCATCCGGCAGCGAAGGCAGCACGGTCGTAACGCTGCTGCGTGGCGCAATGGACATAACGCGCCTGCGCGACGCGAGCGCGCGCGACCAATGCATCGACTTCGCGCTCTTCCTCGCCCGACTGTTCACGCAACGCGGTGACGGCCATCTTGTATCTCCAGAAATGTCGGGCGGGGTATTACGCCCCGCCCGGAAGGCACCTCAAAGCCCCGCAAGCAGTTCGGTGAGGCTTGCCTGACGGGCGGCCCACATGTCCTGAACCTCCTCGCGAGACATAACCCTCATGGGCGAACCGCCCGCTTTCATGCGCCCCATGACACGTTTGTTCTGAAACATTGCCGGCACGGTGGCGGCCAGCTTGTCGATCACCTCCTGCGGTGTGCCCTTCGGCACCATGATCCCGCGGAAATTGACCGATGCATTGTCCACGTCGAGACCGGCTTCCATCAGCGTCGGCACGTCCGGTAGGAACTCGGTGTTGCGCTCCAGATCGGCCACGCCGAGAATTTTGACGTTGCCCGCCTCCTGTGCACGGAAGGCGTCCGACAGGTTATTGATACCTGCCATCACTTCACCGGCAATCACGGCCTTCATCGCGGCCGCACCACCGCCCTTGGTGGGAATGTAGGCGAGCTTGCACTCACAAGCTTTTTCGATCTGCAGCGCTGCAATGTGGTGACCGACGAAAAGGCCAGCGCCAGAGGTCGTCACTTTGCCAGGGTTTGCCTTGGCGAATTCGATCATGTCGCCCACGCTGTTGAACTCGCTGTCCTTCCCGACGACCACGACAGCCGGGTCAGCGCCCCAGTTAGCGATGGGCTCGAAACTGTCGACGGAATATTTAACCCCACCCTTGATGGACTGTGCGATAAAGTGCGGAACATTGTAGGCGGAGGTCATGTAGCCGTCGGCTTCAGCCTCGGTCGCGAACCAGTTCCAACCCTTGCGGCCACCGGCACCCGGCTTGTTGACGATATACATAGGCTGGCCAAGAGCGTCTTCATTGCCAGCCGTCATAGTGACGATGCGGGCCTGGAAGTCGGTGGCACCGCCTGCGCCGTACGACACGCTGACGCCGATGGGCCGCTCCGGATAACTGTCCGCCAGCGCAGGGCCGACCAGCAATGTAGCGCCCAGCAGCGCCGAAGTGAGGATGTGTTTCATGATCTTAATCTCCCGGTTGGATCACAGAAAAATGCCGCGCGGTGTTTGCACCTGTAGCAGCATGGCGAAGAGGGCGTAGATGACCGCCATGAAGGCGGCGGTCACGAAGAGACGTCGTAGCCAGGACTTCACCTCGCCATGAGGCGCGGGGTCGTAGAGCGACATGATGAGAAAGAACGCGATGGTGCAGGTGACGTAGAAGCCAAGCGCTTTCGCCGCCCAGAACACCGCCACCGACATGACGACGAGGCCGGGCAAAATGCGACCCGCCGTTGCCAG
>JBCCRF010000245.1:0-4013 GCA_039208305.1 Pseudomonadota bacterium | reverse complement strand
CGATGCTGGCGGCTACAAGCTGATGCCGTAGTGGACGATGTCCCTCGACGCTGACATTCGACTTCTCTCTCGCGTTACCCTGTTCGAGGGGTTTGATCGTGAAGCCTTGCGCCTACTGGCGTTCGGTGCGGAGGCCCGTACCTATGGTGAGGGCTCCCGCATCTATCGAGCCGGTGAACAGAGCGATGGCGGATACATCGTCGTCAGCGGTGCAATCCATCTTCACCCGGATGGCGAGGACAAAGACACGATCCGCTACGGCCCGGGTTCACTGATCGGCGAGATGGCGCTGATCGTTCCGACGTTGCGCGCCAATATGGCAATGGCTGCGGAAAACACCGAGGTTTTGAAAGTGCCCCGCCCCCTCTTCCGCCGTATGCTGGAAGAGTATCCGGACCTTGCAGCCATCCTGCAGCAGCGCATCGCCGGTTCGATGGACGAGTTTATGAAACAGCTCGGCCGTATTCGCGAGAAGCTGGACCTGGCCGAGCAGATGGCAGGGTCTGACAATTAGTGTCGATCAACCCCGCGCCATGTCGGCCAGCACGTTGGCAGCTACGGTCAACATCGACACGCTGATACCATCAACCTCGACGATCGTTTCCAACTGGCCACGGGTTCGATCAACGGCGTCGCTATGGGCCTCGCACCACTTGTTGGCATCCCCCTTTGCGCTCTTGTCCGTCAGCACGTCGATGACGATATCGCGCCGCGCGCGGTGTAGGCTTTGCAGGGCACGGTCGAGGGCAAGGCCATCGTAATAGTCGGTCGCCTCAATGGCGCGAGCCGCTTCCACGATGCGACCGACGCGGAACGTGTCAGTGATAGCAAAAAAGGCCTTCGCCGCTTTGTCGAGCGACGTGCCCGCCCGTTCTGACGCCAGCACGATATCCGGAATGAGCGCCGAGAAACGCATCCGCGCGATTTCCTGCGCCAGCGTTTCGGGAACACCACCCGCCATAAAGCGCTCTGCATGGCTTGTGATCTGCTCACCGATGAAGGCGGGTGCGATGTCCACCAGCTTCGGCGACAATTTTGAGATGGCGGAACCGTAGCGTTTGATGACATCGCCGACCCCATTGGAGAAATCGCCATAGCGAGCGAACCAGACCGTCTGGCTGACGACGCGGGCCTTCAACTGGTCGTAGAGTTCCAACTGCAACGACCCTGCGATCTTCGCGTCCAATGCGTCGATCTCGCCGTTCAGGCGGGGCATGTCGAAAGCGTCGCGCGTCGCGATATAGGCGCGGGCGACGGTGGCGATGGTTCCACCCGTGCGATCCTGCACACGGTTGATGAAGGTCGGCCCTCCCCGATTGATCATGGAATTGGCGAGCACCGTTCCGATGATTTCCCGCCGCAGCCGATGCCCCTTGATCTCCGCCTTCCATTTCTTTCGCATCGCTTCGGGAAAATAGCCGAACAGCATATCGGTCAGATACTCATCGTCCGGCACATTGGTGGCAACGATATCATCCAGCGCAACGATCTTGGCATATGCTAGCAGCACGCCGATTTCCGCGCGGGTAAGCGGCGTGCCATTCTTGGCGCGTTCCGCGATTTCCGTATCGTCCGGGAGGTCTTCGACGTCGCGGTCCAGCAGATCGCGGTCCTCCAGCGAGCGCATCAGGCGTTGCTGGTGAGCGAGATTATCCTCACCCTTCAGTTCCGACAGGGAGATCGCAAGCGTCTGCAGATAATTGTTGCGCAGCACCAGTTCCGCCACGTCCTCCGTCATGCTTTCCAGCAGCGTGTTGCGCTTGTTGCGCGAGAGCTTGCCAGCCTTCATGGCAGCGGCTAGCGCGATCTTGATGTTCACCTCCACGTCTGAAGAGTTCACCCCGGCGGAGTTGTCGATGGCGTCTGAATTGCAGCGCCCACCCAACATGTTGAACTCGATACGCGCCGGGTGTGTGAGACCGAGATTGGCGCCTTCACCAATGACTCTGGCCCGCACCTCTTTCGCGGTCGCGCGGATCGGATCGTTGCCCCTGTCGCCCGCATCCGCATTGCTCTCGCTGGAAGCGCGAATGTATGTGCCGATGCCGCCGAACCAGAAGAGATCCACCGGCGCCTTCATGATGGCGCGCATCACGTCCTGCGGCGTTTGTTCACCGGCTTCGCAGCCAAGCACTTCCGCAGCGTCCGGCGACAGGTCGATGGATTTGGCCGAGCGCGAATAGACGCCTCCGCCCTTCGACAGAAAATTGCCGCGATAGTCCTGCCAGCTGGATCGGTCCTTCTCGAACAGACGCTTGCGCTCCTTGAAGGATGTTTCTGGATCAGGGTCCGGGTCGATGAAGATGTCGCGGTGGTCGAATGCCGCGATCAGGCGCGTCTTCTTCGACAGCAGCATGCCATTGCCGAACACATCGCCCGACATGTCGCCAACACCGGCGGCGGTGAAGGTTTCGGTCTGGATGTCCCAGGGTCGGGACACGTCACTTTGACTGTCTCGGGCTTCGCCCTGGGTTGCGTGCGGGCTGTCCATCTCGCGGAAATGCCGCTTCACCGCCTCCCACGCACCACGGGCTGTGATGCCCATTTTCTTATGGTCGTACCCGGCGGAACCACCCGACGCGAAGGCATCATCCAACCAGAAATCGCGCGACTGGCTGATGGCATTGGCAGTGTCGGAGAATGTAGACGTCCCTTTGTCGGCGGCGACGACGAAATAGGGATCATCGCCGTCGTGTCGCACCGTCTTCGATGGCGGCACGACCTCACCTTCCACCAAATTGTCGGTCAGCGACAGCAGCGAGGCGATGAACACGCGATACGCGCCGCGTCCCTCCGCGAACCACGCGTCGCGGTCGCCCGAAGACAGCAATTGCTTCGGCACAAACCCACCCTTGGAGCCAACGGGAACGATGACAGCGTTCTTCACCTGCTGTGCCTTCACCAGCCCCAGCACCTCGGTGCGGTAATCCTGCGCGCGATCAGACCAGCGCAACCCTCCGCGGGCGACGGGGCCGAAGCGCAAATGCAGTCCCTCGACCCGCGGGCTGGAGACGAAGATTTCGCGATACGGCACCGGCTGCGGCATGATGGAAATGGCGCTGCAGTCGAACTTAAACGCCAGAACCGGAACAGGGATCGGCTCCCTGCTCTCCCCGTCCGGTGTGTCCATCTCACCCGCCTGTTCATCTGGATGGGTGAGCGCATCGGTATAGTAGTTTGTGCGCAGCGTCGCGCCGATCAGCATTCGGTAGTTGCGCAGAATGCGGTCGTCGTCGGACGAACTGACCCCCTCCAGCGCCTGACGGATCGCATCTTTGTCGGCCTTCTCCTTGCGGCCCCTCGCTTTAGTCACCGGGTCAAACCGGTGGGTGAAGTAAGTGGCGATGAGGGTCGCTATCTTGCCATTTGCAGCCAGCGTGCGGGCCATGGAGCCGATGGTGAATCCGGACCGGATCTGCCGCAGATAACGGGCGTAAGCGCGGAACATGGTGGCCGCACGCCAGTCCAGCCCTGTGCGCAACACGATGGCGTTGAATTCGTCATCATCGGTGCGACCCGACCAGATGGCGTGCAACGTGTCTTCCAGTTGCTCTTCGGGGAAGTCGGCGTCGGGATCATAGGCCTCGTCCACAAGCACCATATCGTGGATGAAGATGGTGCAGCCGTCGTCACGATGCGCCTCCCATGTTGTCTCCTCGATGACGGCAAAGCCGAGATTTTCCAACAGCGGCACGCGGCGTGACAGGGGAATGGCGCCACCCAGATTGTAGAGCCGCAACGACAGGCGCCCGTTCTCATCCGGTGGCATGAAATTGGTACCAACAGCGTCAAAACTGTCTAGCGCAATGATGGCCGCCATGTCGGTCAGCGCATCCTGCGCCGATTTCACCTCGCGATAGGCAGGAGAAAAAGTGACCCGCTCCATCTGCGCCATACATGCTACGGTGTCGTCAGCCGCAGCCGTTACGCGCTCACGCCAAGTGCGCGTCATGACGATGACGGCGTCTTCCAGATCGCCTCGGGAGACCTCCGGCGCCATGCCCTCATCGCGG
>JBCCRF010000244.1:0-4018 GCA_039208305.1 Pseudomonadota bacterium | reverse complement strand
TTTGAACTGCAAGTTGCGGTCAATATCGGCGCCGAGCACTTTTGCGCACCGGGCTTCGGTCGACATATGCTGGAGCAGTGTCAGACAGCCGATTTCGCACCGTATCGCCTGCAGGTGGAGGTGACTGAAGACGTTATGGGCGGTTCGCGCGAAGAGTTCACCAGCACCGTGCGTGCCGTTCAGGAATACGGCTTCACCGTCGCGATTGACGATTTCGGGCGCGGGTTTTCCAACCTGTCACGGCTGGCCAATATCCCGGTGGACGTCATCAAGATTGACCGCTCGCTTGTCAGCGAAGCTGTCGAAAGCCCACGGCTGCACACGATCATGGAATCCGTTATCTCCATGTCCCACGCTCTGGGTTCAGCGGTCATCGTGGAAGGCGTCGAGACTCAAGCCGAGGTTGCGATGGCGACGCGGGCCGGTGCCGATGCGCTTCAAGGCTACCATTTCTCCAAGCCGTTGCCGGTCCACCAGTTGAAAGACTGGCTGGAGCAACAGAACGCAAGCCCGCAACACCGCCAGCTGAAGCAGGTGCGCGAAGCCCTGCAGGCCGCCTGAGCAACGACCGACTACGCTACGATAACTCACTTTGCCACGGCGGATTTGCCCCGGGACGTGATACCGTGATCGCAGCCACCTGATTGGCGAGCGCGAGGGCCGAACGAAGGTCCTCTTCGCTGGCATCGCGAAGCGCTTTCTTTTCAAGACAACCAGCACGGCGAAGGCCGGCGAGGAAACCCGCGTTGAACGTGTCGCCTGCGCCGATTGTGTCCACGACATCGGCGGCGGCAACAGCAACCGTCAGCTCACCCGCGGCACGCAGAAGCTGCGCCCCATCTGCACCACGCGTGACGACCACCATCGCTACGCCGGAATCGATCCATGAGCGGGCGAGATCGAGCGGATCGCCGCCCTGCCCTGCAGCGAGCCAATCGAGGTCTTCGTCAGATACCTTAACGATGTCGGACTTTGTGATCATGCGCTTGATGCGTGAGCGATAAGCCACTTCATCGCTGATGAAGCCTTGCCGGATATTGGGGTCGAGGCTGATGACCGCCTGATCTGCATTGGCCATAAGCAGACTCTCATAAGCCAGCGCACCAGGCTCTGGGATCAGGCTTATCCCACCGAAATACAGCGCGTTCACGCCCTCCGGCAGCTTCGGCATGTCTTTGGGTGTCAGACCGGACCCTGCAGTGTTCTCATCGAAGAAAGCGTATTGCGCCTGACCGTCCGTCAGTTGCACGAAGGCGAGCGTTGATGGCCGGTCACTGCGGATGCAGTGGCTCGTCTCGACATTGGAAGCCGCGAGCCCATCCATAAGCTGTTCGCCGAACAGATCGGTGGAAATGCCGGATACGAAACGAGCGTCTTCGCCCAGACGCCCCAAGGCGATTGCGGTGTTGAAGAGTGCCCCTCCGGCGACGGGCAAAAAAGCCGTTTCACCGTCCGCAATGGTGCGCGGTAACATATCGATAAGCGCTTCACCGCAGCTGAAGATCACGGGCAAACCCACGGATTCGGTTGAGTGTTCATCCGTGATCTACCGCCGTATGCGGTTTGCTTCAAAGCGGTAAATCACTTTATTTCCACCCGCCTATCGCTAAGCCGCGGCTTCGCGTAATCTGCCCTCGACATCATCCAGAGGAAAAACGTCAAATGGGACTTCTCGTCGAGGTAGGGCTGCCTCTGGCGCTTGCAATCATCATGTTGTCTCTGGGCCTCGGCCTCACGATAGACGATTTCAAGCGTGTCGCGCTGCGGCCCAAGGCGTTCGGTATTGGTTTTTTGGCTCAGGTCATCATCGTACCTCTGGCAGCTTTTGCACTGGCCCACATCGCTGGTCTGCCACCGGAACTGTCGGTCGGCCTCATGATTCTGTCGCTCTGTCCCGGCGGTGTAACAAGCAACATGATGTCAAAAATCGCCAATGGCGACGTGGCGTTATCGGTGTCTCTTACCGCCGTGGTGAGCCTCATCTTGATGTTCACCGTGCCCTTCGCCATCGCCTTTTCCGTTGATTATTTCATGGGTAGCGACGCGCCGCCGGTGAACATTGCGCAGATGGCGATCTCCATGTTCCTCATCACAGCCGTACCTGTCCTGATCGGCGTGGCGCTTCGCCATTTCGCGCCAGTTTTCGTGTCCCACATCGAGGGAGCGGCGACGGGATTTGCTTTCATCCTGTTCGTGCTGATCGTCGTTGCGGCGCTAGCGCTGAACTGGAACCTGTTTGTTTCGCAGCTGCCGATCCTCGGCCCGACGGTCATCACATTGAACCTCATTTTGATTGTGGCCGCATTTCTGCTCGCTCTCATCCTCGGCCTGTCGGCGCAGGAGCGGCGCACGGTTGCTATCGAAGCGGGCGTACAGAACTCCACCGTTGGTATCGCCCTGGGAGCAATTCTTGCCGGGCCCACCGTATCCGGCTTCTCCGAATTTGCCCTGCCTGCCGCCGCATATGGCATCACAATGTATGTAGTGACCCTGCCGGTGGTGGCGTGGTTCCGTTACGCATCCCGCAAGGAGGTTGTCGCCCATGGCTGATGCCGATGTCATCATCGTAGGTGGGGGCCTAGCCGGCCTCGTTGCAGCAGCGGAACTTGGCGACCGGGGCAAGAAGGTCATTTTGCTCGATCAGGAGCCGAAGAATTACCTCGGTGGCCAAGCCTTTTGGTCGCTCGGTGGCTTGTGCCTCATCGACACGCCGGAACAACGGCGTATGGGCATTCGCGACAGCAAGGAACTGGCGCTGAACGATTGGATGGGCTCGGCCCAATTCGACCGTCCCGAAGATGAGTGGCCCCGCAGATGGGCCGAAGCCTATGTCGATTTTGCAGCAGGCGAGATGCGCGGCTGGCTGCACGAGCAGGGTATGCGGTGGTTTCCTGTCGTGGGTTGGGCGGAGCGTGGCGGCTCCTTTGCGAACGGCCACGGCAATTCTGTTCCGCGCTTCCATATCACATGGGGCACTGGCCCCGGCGCGATCGAACCGTTCGTGCGGCGCGTGAAAGAGCACGTATCAAACGGCTTGATCGATCTGCGCTTCCGCCACCGCATGAACGACATCACCGTTTCCAACGGTGCGGTGACAGGCGTGACTGGCGATATTCTGGCCGATGATCCAAAGGAACGCGGCGAAGCGAGTAGTCGTGATGTGGTGGGGGATTTTGATCTTTCCGCCCCCAGCGTTTTCGTCACCACCGGGGGTGTCGGCGGCAACCTCGACAAGGTGCGCGAGTTGTGGCCGACGGACCGTCTCGGCCCGGTGCCGAGTGACATTGTCTGCGGCGTACCGGCCCACGTGGACGGACGCGGCATCGACATCGCCCGCAAGGCCGGCGCAAACCTGATCAACAAAGACCGCATGTGGCACTACACTGAAGGCGTGAAAAACTGGGATCCGATCTGGCCCAATCATGGCATCCGTATTCTGCCCGGTCCGTCCTCCATGTGGTTTTCAGCCACCGGTGACCGTCTCGACCCGCCTGCCCTGCCGGGTTTCGATACGATCGGCTCTCTGAAGCAGATCCTTGCTACCGGCTACGATTACAGCTGGTTCGTGCTGACCCAAAAAGTGATCGAGAAGGAATTTGCGCTATCCGGCTCCGAACAGAACCCGGACCTGACGTCTAAGAAATGGTCCGAAGTCCTGCGCAACCGCCTCGGTAAAGGGGCGACGGATGCGGTTGAGGCGTTCAAAGAAAAGGGTGAAGATTTTGTCGTCGCCAACGATCTTCAGCAATTGGTGCGTGGCATGAATCAGGTTGCCGGTGGTGGTTTGATCGACCACGACAAACTGCACGCGCAAATCGCCGCGCGCGACATGCAGGTGGACAATCCCTTCACCAAGGATGCACAGCTAACCGCCGTGCTCGCCGCCCGAAATTATCGCGGTGACAAGTTGATCCGCACAGCAAAGCCACACAAGTTTCTCGACCCTGCGAATGGCCCGCTGATCGCGGTCAAGTTACACGTTATCACGCGAAAGACGCTTGGCGGACTGCAGACCGAT
>JBCCRF010000243.1:0-4039 GCA_039208305.1 Pseudomonadota bacterium | reverse complement strand
GCGGGTAAGCTTTCCTACGAGGAATATACCGACATCGTGGCATCTTCGGCCCCTTCACCGGGCTATTGCAACACCATGGGCACGGCAACGACCATGAACTCGCTCGCCGAGGCGCTGGGCATGTCGCTGCCCGGTTCAGCCGCTATTCCCGCCGTTCACAAAGAGCGCGCCAATCAGGCCTATTGGACGGGCAAGCGGATCGTCGATCTGGTGTGGGAGGATGTCCGCCCCTCCAACATCATGACGCGCGAGGCTTTCGAGAACGCCATCGTGGTGAACTCCGCCATCGGCGGTTCCACCAACGCGCCGATCCATATGAAGGCCATCGCCAACCATCTTGGCGTGCGGCTGGACAATCAGGACTGGGAAGATCTCGGCTACGACATTCCGCTGATGCTGAACCTGCAACCCGCGGGCGAATATCTTGGCGAAGACTACCACCATGCTGGCGGCGTGCCGGCGGTCGTCGCCGAACTGATGAAGCACGGCAAACTGCCCCACCCCGGCGCGTTGACAGTCAATGGAGATACGATCGGCAACAATTGTAGAGACATTGGCATCGCCGATGAGCGGGTCATTCGCCGCTTCGATGATCCGCTGATGGCGCAGGCTGGGTTCCTGAACCTGAAGGGCAATCTGTTCGACACGGCGATCATGAAGACCTCGGTGATCTCCGATGAGTTCCGTGAGCGTTATCTTTCCGACCCTGATGATCCGATGGCCTTCGAGGGGCGCGCCGTCGTTTTCGACGGACGCGAAGATTATCACGCGCGCATCAATGACCCCGATCTGGAGATTGACGAGCACACATTGTTGTTCATCCGCGGCGCTGGTCCCATCGGCTATCCAGGGGGCGCCGAAGTGGTGAACATGCAGCCGCCGGATGCGCTGCTAAAGAAGGGCATCACCGCACTGCCCTGCATCGGCGATGGCCGCCAGTCCGGCACGTCCGGCTCGCCCTCCATCCTCAACGCGTCACCGGAGGCGGCGGTGGGCGGCGGTCTGGCGCTGGTGGAAACTGGCGACCGTGTGCGCATCGACCTCAACACCCGTGAGGCCAATATTCTCGTCGATGATGATACACTGAATGCCCGCGCCAAGGCCGTCGCCCATAAACTTAACGGCGGCGGTGGCCGCCTCGACTACGTGCCAGACCATCAGACCCCATGGCAGGAAATCCAGCGCGGTATGATCGACCAATTCCAAGAAGGCATGGTCCTCAAACCCGCCACCAAATATCGCGACGTGGCGAAGATCGTACCGCGGGATAATCATTGAGGCATGGAAGTTATTGGGCGTTAGCTGAAACGCGAAGCGAAAGGTTGTTTTGAGTGAAAGACGGCGACCACAAACTCGTCGTCATGCCCGGCCACCGTGCCAGGTATCCAGATGCGAAGTGTTTGTCATTTGTTGCCAATCATCGATGCCCGGTCCTGGATCACCGGGTCGGTGCCCGGTGAGGACGAAGATGAGGCGAAGAGTGAGTACCTAGGTCTCAGCCCTCGGTCTTGGCGTCGTCAACCGCTCCCAAGTACCTGTTCCAGATCGCGCTTTCGCCGATCTTGGTGCGCATGGCGTCGTGCGCGGCGCGTTCCTCCGGGGTGAGTTCGTAGACCAGCGGCGTCGGACGCTGGGGCTGTGGAGGATGCTGGGTCTTTCGACGGGCGCGGGGGTCGGCGCGCTGGACATCGCTTTCTTCATCACCAAACCCCATCTTCACCTGGGCGCCGCCCATCAGCTCGATGAAGACTTCCGCCAGCAAGCGGGCATCGAGGAGCGCACCGTGAAGCACGCGGTTGGCGCGAGAGATGTCGAAGCGGTCGCAGAGCATGTCGAGGGAGACGCGTGCGCCGGGAAATTTCTTACGCGCAACCTGCACGGTATCCAACACCAGTTCAGGATCGCAGGCGGGCAGGCCCATGCGGGCATATTCAGCATCGAGAAACCCGATATCGAAGGGCGCGTTGTGGGCGACCAGCATGGCATCGCCGCAAAAGTCCTTGAAACTCTGCCCCACCGCCTCAAAGCGAGGCTCATTGGCGAGACGCTCCATCGTGATCCCGTGCACCTTCAGCGCATCGGGGTGAATCTCACGGTCACCGGGGTGGATATATTGATGAAACGTGCGCCCGGTTGGGATGAGATCTTTCATCTCCACCGCGCCGATTTCAATGACACGGTCACCGTCCTTGGCGGAGAGGCCGGTGGTCTCGGTATCGAAGATGATGGCGTGCATGACGCTTCCCCTATTTGCGCGCAGTCAACTGAGCGATCACATCGGCCACAGCTTTGCGGGCATGTTCCATGCCATGCCCAGTGTCGATAATCGTGTCGGCACGTGCCCGTTTTTCGGCATCCGGCGTCTGCCGCGCAAGGATGGCCTCGAAGGTTTCCACCGTCATTCCGGGCCGGGCTAGAACGCGCTTGCGCTGGATGTCAGCATCGGCGGTGACGACGATGATGTGATCGACGCGTCGGTCGCCACCGGTTTCGAAGAGGAGCGGGATATCGAGGATT
Organism: Pseudomonadota bacterium; assembly: GCA_039208305.1. Lineage (GTDB taxonomy): Bacteria > Pseudomonadota > Alphaproteobacteria > Rhizobiales > Rhizobiaceae > Pseudahrensia. The sequence continues at coordinate 1,522 of JBCCRF010000243.1, read as the reverse complement.
GCAAGCCCCTGACCTTCCGACTCGATTCGTGACCGAAATGCCAATTCGCGATCACGCACGAGGGGATGAATGACGGCTTCCAGCTTCTTCATCGCCGCTTCGTCGCCCATAACGCGTTTACGCAGCAGGTTGCGGTCGATCACGCCATCGACGGTCACGCCGGGAAAGGCCGCCTCCATCGGAGCGATAGCTTCACCTGCATAAAGGTCGTGCACGGTGGCATCGGCGTCATGGACGGAGATGCCCGCATCGCGGAACATCTGTGCGGTGGTGGATTTGCCCATGCCAATCGAGCCGGTGAGGCCAGCAAAGAGGGTCTTAGGCCCGGTCATCGCATCGTACCAAGAATGGTTTGGCGCACTTTTTCGGTGACCTGTGGGCGGACACCGAACCATTTTTCGAAACCGGGCACGGCCTGGTGGAGCAACATGCCGAGCCCATCGACGGTTGGCTGGCCATGCGCCTTTGCAGCTAAGAGCAACGGCGTCATCAACGGGGTGTAGACCGCGTCGGTGACGAGGGTCGTGCGAGGGAAGTGGGACGGCTCGATGGGCAGGCCTTCGCCACCCATACCGAGCGACGTGGTGTTGACGATCAGGCCGTGCTCCGTGCCGCCTTCGACATCCGCCATAGAAACGGCTTCAACGGGCGCGCCGAATTCATCGGCGATTGTCTGGGCGCGCTCCACAGTTCGATTCGCCACCGTTACCCGTTGAAATCCACGTTCCTTCAAGCCCATGACGATGGCGCGGGACGCCCCACCTGCGCCGAGGACCAGTGCTCCAGCGCGCAGGCGGGCGGGTGCGTCCCAGTTGGGGTGACGGTCATCAAGATTGGCAAGAAAACCTTCGCCATCGGTGTTGGTGCCGTAGAGGAGATTGTCTTGCATCCAGACAGTGTTAATCGCGCCGAGGCGGCGGGCAGTCTCGTCGACCGCGTCCACAAGCTCCAGCGCGGCTTCCTTGTGGGGCAGGGTAATGTTACCGCCAATAAATTCGCTATGGCGAATGCGAGCGAAGAAGGCGGAAAGATCGTCCGGCGCGATGTCTTGCGCCGTGTAAGTGCCATCTATCCCATGCTGCTGAAGCCAAAGTCCGTGCAGCAGTGGTGAGCGGGAGTGGCTGATCGGATGACCTACCACGAATGCATGTTTGAATTCGTCTTGTTTGACCAAACGGCCTTCGGCCTGGGGGCCATTGCGGGTCAGCACGTCAGCCATCGATTGCACCTTCCTTTCGTAGCGCGTCCAGCAGGGGCAGCAGGGGAAGGCCGACGATGGAGAAGAGATCTCCCTCGGTACTGTCGAACAGTTGCGCGCCGAGGCCTTCGATCTGATACGCTCCCACGCTGGACAGCACCGCTTTTCCTGCCGTCGCAAGATGACGACCGACGAAACCGGGATCGAGCGTCCGCATGGTCATGGCGCAGGGGGTGACATGGCGCCAAAGCGTCTCGCCATCTTTCGCCAGCACCACGGCGCTGTGTAGCATGTGGGTCTTTCCGGAAAGCGCCAGCAGTCGGC